>JBGTJT010000487.1:0-18812 GCA_041744995.1 Pirellulales bacterium
CACAGCTTGTGGGATTTCGTGTGGTATCTGCCCGCCTGCATGAGTTGGACCATTGCCCTGGCGGCAGTGCTCTGCCGCTTGAGCCAACTGGCCAGGCAACCCGTCGACGTTGCCGCGGCCACCGCGCCCCCGCGCCGGCCGTCGCGAAGTTCGTCCAGACCGAACCGGCCCGCCTGGGCGTGGTCATTCGCCACCGTTGTCTTGATGTTCGGCGCCTTCTTGTTGTTTCGCACGTTGGCGCCCCCGGCGGCGGCGCAAGTCGCCTGGGAACAGTATCTCAAGTACGAACAGCAATGGGAGCAGCAGTCCGAGGAGACGCCCGAGCAAACGGGCGAACACTTGCTCAAGGCCATCACGCTGCTTGACAAGGCGGTCGCCCGCGACCCGCGGCATGGCAAGGCGCACCTTGCCTTGGCCTCCTGCTGCTTGCAGCGATTCGAGATCGTTCAGCAGAATGCAGAGAATCGGTTGGATCTCACTCAGATTCGGTCCGCGGCGGTGGCATCTCAATTCGATTCCCGCGATCAACTCGACCAGTGGCTCAGTCGGGCCGTGGGCGAAAATCGCGTTTACCTCTACCAAGCCAAATACCATGCGTTGCGGGCTGTTTCCGAATCGCCTCTGACGGGCGAAGGCTACGTGTTTTTGGCGGATCTTGCCTTTCTCGACGGGGCTGGCGAGGAGGAGAGCAACCGATTGTTGAGCCAGGCGCTGCTCGTCCGACCGCACGAAGCGGCAGTCTGCTTCGCAGCCGGTTCGCACGCGGCGTTGAAAGGCGATCTCGCGCAAGCGATGCAGCACTGGAAGAAGGCGTTTCACCGGCATCCCAGGTATCGCTCGCTGATTGTCGACAAGTTGGCGCCGCTCATTTCCGCTCCTCATTTTGTGGAGTATCTCGAACCCGACGTGGCCGCCACCGAGCGGCTGTACAAGCTCTATCGGCAGGCCGGCCGACAAGACGACGCCCGCCTGATAGGAGAACGGTTCCTCGTGCAACTGGAAGAAAGCACCGCCACGGCGGGCCGTGAACAGGCAGCACGGGCGTGGGCTAAGGCGGCCGCCGTGCATCGCGACCTGGAGCAGTTCGAGCAGGCCGTGCTAGCTTGGTCGAAGGCGGTGCATGCGACTCCCGACGATTTCAATCTCCGCCGTAATTTTGCTCTCGAACTGATCCGCCAAAATAGGTATCTACAAGCCGAGGAACAAATTGATTGGTGTCTGGCACGGAAGCCGGGCGACGCTCAGTTGAAAAAGTTGGCGCTGCAAGCCAAACGGGGCCGCTGGGAAAACAGCACCGGCGCGGCCGAAGGCACGTCTCCGGCGGAGCAACGCCGTTGAGCGGCCAACCAGGTGTCACAAGCGCTTCTCAAGGATGAGATCGTAACGAGTGGGCAAGCAAGCAATACAACTTGGTACACGATTGGTTCGCGCCGTGCCGAACGTGTTGTGGCTTGCGCCGGTGGTGGTCGCGGTCTATTACGCGGCGTTTCTGTTGCGATTCGAGGGCCGGCTGGAAGCGAACGGCTGGTACGTCTTCCAAGCCACTTTGGCTCCGCTGTTGGCTATCAAGCTGGTCGTGTTCCGGCTGCTGCCGGGATTCCGCGGCTGGAACCGCATGGTCACTTTCGACGACCTGCTCGATCTGGCCAAGGCGGCCACGGTCTGCTCGTTGGTACTGATCGTCGTCGATCATCTCATCATGACTCGTGTTAACGTGCCCCGCAGCATCGTTCTGATCGACTGGGGCATGACGATCATGGTCATCGGCGGTTTGCGATGCATTACCCGACTGGTCCGCGAACGGGACATGACCTTGTTTGGCAACCGCAATCATCCGGCGGTATTCATCGCCGGCGTCAACGCCTCGGGCGAGGCGGTGCTGCGCGCGATTCGACGCAGCGCGAGTCTCGATTTCCGTGTGGCCGGATTCCTGGCCGAGGCCGAACAGGAAGTGGGCGCCCGCATCGGCGGTGTGCCGGTGGTCGGCTTGTTGGCCGACGCCTGCGAGCTGTCTCAGAAGCATCAGGTCCGCGAAATTCTCATTTCCGCCGACGGCTTGCCCGGCCAGCAAGTCCGAGCGCTGGTCGAGAACGCCCAGGAGGCGGGCATCAACGTCAAGGTGTTGCCCAGCTACGAGCAACTGCTGCACGGCACGGTCGATCTTCGCCCGCGGACGGTCTCGATCGAGGACTTGCTGCGGCGCGATCCGGTAGCACTTGATCAGCGGCAGTTGCACAAGTGGATCGACGGCAAAGTGGTCATGGTGACCGGCAGTTCCGGCAGCATTGGCTCGGAACTGTGCCGGCAGTTGACGCATTTTGCCCCGGCCAAGATCGTGTTGCTCGACCGTAGCGAGACGGGACAATTCTTCCTCGAACGGGAACTGCACCAGCTCGCCCCGCACGCGAATTGCGAAGTTTGTCTGGGCGACATCAACGACGCGGCGCGGATGAACACGGTATTTCGCACGCACCGGCCCGACATTGTCTTTCACGCGGCGGCCTACAAGCACGTGCCGCTGATGGAGTCGCACCCCGGCGAGGCGGTCAAGAACATCACGCTGGCCACGCGACTGCTGGCCGATCTGGCGGATCAGAACGGAGTCGAATCGTTCGTGATGATCTCCACCGACAAGGCAGTCAACCCGACCAGCGTGATGGGCGCCTGCAAACGCGTGGCGGAACAGTACATCCAGTCGCTTGCCGGGCAGTCGTCGTGCCGATTCGTAACAGTGCGGTTCGGCAACGTGCTCGATTCGGCCGGCAGCGTGGTGCCGATCTTCCGCGAACAGATCGCCCGCGGCGGCCCGGTGACGGTCACGCATCCCGAGATGGTGCGGTACTTCATGACGATCCCCGAGGCGTCGCAACTGGTGATCCAGGCAGGCGCCATGGGCGACGGCGGCGAGATCTTCGTGCTCGACATGGGCGAACCGGTCCGCATCGTCGACCTGGCCGCCGACATGATCCGCCTCTCCGGCCTGCGAGTAGGCGAGGACGTAGAAATCGAATTCACCGGCCTCCGGCCGGGCGAGAAGATGTATGAGGAGCTGTACTCGGACGAGGAGTTGCACGACGCCACCGCCCACAGCAAGATTCTGGTGGCAAAATCCCCTCTCAACACAGCGTTGACGGACGTCGCCTGGACGCTGCAAGAACTGGCCAACCTGACGGAGGGGACGCCACACGACCTGCTGGAGCAGTTGCGGTTGGTGGTGCCGGAATACCGGGTACCGACTCGGCCCGCGCAACTGCCGAAACTTGCGGCTTAAAGAGGATCGACACCCCTGCTTCGGCTTTCGACTCCTTGGACGCCGGAACCTCCAGCAAAAACCGCGAGCATCGGGCGATTTCACGCATCGCCGGGGTCGCGCCTCGTTTACTAGTCTTGCCTGGCTTTCCGGCCAGAAAACTTCCGTTGACTTGCCGGGCTTTTTGCGGATATTGTCTGCTCCTTACATAGCGCGAAATCAATCGGCGGCCGGTAGCCATGCCATGGCGAATGGTCCGCGTTCGATCCGGCATCGCCTTTCTCCGGCGACGCTCGCGGTAGGAACCAGCTTGGACCAGGCAATGGTGGCAACAGCCGAAAGACAATTACCGACAATCCGGCAGGCCGCGCCGCATTCCTCGACGGGCGGACCGCGGCGGGTTTCGTTGCGCCGCAACATCTCGTGGACGCTGCTCGGCAACGTTATCCACGCCGTCTGCCAATGGGGCATCCTGATCGCCATCGCCCGCCTCGGCTCGCCGGAAATGGTCGGGCAGTACGCGCTGGCTGTGGCGATCGTGTTGCCCATATTCATGTTAGCCAATTTGAATTTGAATTTTGTTCAGGTAACTGATGCGGCGGATCGCTTCCACCCGGCCGATTACCTATCGCTAAGGCTGGTCACCTCCGGCGTCGCTTGCCTCGTGGTGCTGGCCATCGCGATTGCCGGAAGAGATTCGACCGCGGCACTATTTACGCTGCTCGCCGTCGGGCTGGCAAAGGCGGTGGAATCCATTTCGGAAATTCTGCACAGCCAGTTGCACAAACAAGAGCGGATGAAAGCCGTTTCGCTGGCCAAAAGTGCCCGCGGCTTGGTGGGGATCGCAACGGTCGGACTTCTGCTGCTGGCGACGGGATCATTGGCTCTCGCGATGTGGGCAATGGTCGCGGTCTCGCTGCTGCTGCTGGCAAAATTAGATATTCCGATCGTAAAACTGTGTTCCACGTCGCCCTTGCCTCGCGGCGTGTTCACGATTGACTTCCAATGGCCCAAAATGCTTCGCTTGGCCGTCATGGCCCTGCCGGCGGGCTTGGCCGCCGCCCTGTTGGCATTCAACACCAACCTTCCCCGTTACTTCATCGTGCATTATCTCGACTCGGCCGCCCTGGGGCTGTTTGTTGCGGCGGCCTATTTCATCGTGGCAACGGACCTTGTTGTTCGCAGTGCCCGCGTTACCGCGCTGCCGCGCTTGTCGCGGCACTTCGCCGCTGGACAGCGCGCAGATTTTTGCAGGGTAACCGCCTATTTAATGGCCCTGGGAACGCTTTGCACCATGCCGGGACTCCTACTGGCCTGGCTGGCGGGGGGAACCCTGCTGGACTGGATCTATGGTCCCGAATACCGGCAGGCGGCGGACGTGTTTTTCTGGTTGATGCTTGCGAATGTGATCTGGCAGTCAAGCGTACCGACCGCGGTTTTGCTGGCGATGCGAAAGTTCTGGACCCTGCTTGCGATCCGCGCCTTGTCGGCGGTAGCACTTTTGATTGCTGCGATTGTCTTACTGCCTGAATACGGACTTTTGGGGGCGGCCTGGGCTGTCCTGGCAGGAAAGGTCATCTCCTCCACGGGAACCGCCCTGACTGCCGTGGCCGCGCTTCTTTATCCACACGCCGAGATCGATGTTTCACCGGCGAAGAACCGGGAATCGTTCCCTGCGATCAAACCCTGTGCCTGATGTGAAAGGAAACCAATGCAAGATATCTCGGTCGTTAACTCGCTCCTGACAATCGTTCGCAGGTACCCCGTATTACGACTCCCTGTGCGGACCGTTCGAGAATGCAGTGTTGCGGCACTCGCTCTGAGAAATCGGATTAGAGCGATCGTCCGAGGAGGCTTTCGTACCAATCAAAATGCCGAGTACCATCAAAGCATCCCTCGTTTCGACGCGCCTTCCAACAATTTTGCCGACGCCCAGGAATTCTGCCGTTGGCTTGAAGCGCAGGAGATTCGCTATGCTACTGGAAGCCATGCCATCTACCTTCCCCCTCAAGCGGGATTGGAAACCGTGCTGGGAGAGATCGTTCACCACTACCCTTCCGATTGCGGATTCAAGATCCTGAGGGATTTCGCCCCGCCCCAGACGGCACACTACATCGTCGATGCCAGATCGCGACCAGTGACGCGGTACTTGATGGGGTCGGTGCAACAGCAAGTGCTTGCTGCCGGGGCGCTGCAAACCTTCGGCCTTGGTCCCGTCTGTTACGGGTTGGCGCATATCAAGCTGGGTCCACATGATGCGACGGCTTTTGTCGTGAAGCACGTGGAAGGAGAATCGCCATCCCTGCAAGACTACAACCGGTTCTTGCAGAAGCTGTCTCATGTCCAGAAGCTGGGAATTATCGATCTAGTTCCCCGAGGCAAGCTGACTGACACCGACTTTGTCCCTCCGGATTGCAACGGAAACCTTATTCGGGAATCCGCAGGCGGGGCGTTGCATTACGTGGACTTTCAGCGCTTTATTCCGCGCCCACACACTCTGCTGAAGGAGATTGCGCGGGAATCGGTCGAAAGCGTGCATTTCGGCGGTTCCTCGAAACTGCTGCGCGGGGGAAAGAAATATCTGTACCAGTCGATTCCCAGCCTCTCGGACGCCGGAAAGCGAGACACCGTATATCGCTGGAACCAGTTCCAAGAACTGTTTGAGCAACACGGTATCCGAGTTCAGGACAAACTCGTGCTGGACGTCTGCTGCAATTCCGGCATGATGCTGGCCCAGGCGTTACGCGCCGGAGCGCATTGGGGCATTGGCTGGGATTTGCCACAAGTTACGAACAAATCCGAAAAGATACTGTCCGCCCTAGGAGCGACCCGAACCACGCTGATTTCGGCGGAACTGGGACCGGATTATCCCATTGCGAACAGTGTACCCGACTGGCTCCGGAAACTATGGGGTGAATCCGTGGTGTTTTACCTGGCCGCCATCGAGCATGTCGGCATCATTGAAGATCTGGCGCAAGTTCCTTGGCGCGCCCTGCTCTTTGAGGGCCATCAAGGAGATGGCAAACGGATGGTAAACGATCAATTGAAGCAGATGGAATCTGCTTGGAATTGCCGGATAGTGCATCAAGGTTCGATCAGCGACGGCGATTGCGGCACCCGTCCGGTTGCCTTGTTGGTTCGCGATTGAATCAATACTGGGTGGCTGCCAATGTTGTATTGGGCCCGCAAGTCAGAGGCTCGAAAACCAACGTTGGTGTCTACTTTGTCACAATCGAACTTCTCAGACGCTCGAAACCATCACGCGCAATTGGAATCTGGACAAGTTTCGCAGCGGCGGATTTAGTCCGATCCGTCGGATACTGTAGTTTCTCTTGATCGCATTGAGTCGCTCCCATGCATCCCAATAACCTGCTATACGAGTTGGCACCGGGAAAACGGATGCGAGCAGCCTCTATCACGCCGTCAAAGCATAGGCGGGCGTCCTCATTCGTTACCGCAGCCTCCTCGGCGGAGCAACGCCTATCGATGGTTGTGCAAAGAACATCGCGACGGCATCAAGTTCAGACCGCCTGGCTGGCATTCGCGATCGCGTCCGGCTTCTCTAGCTATCTGGTCAATATGCCGAAATTGCCCGCTTATTCGGCAACGTTGATCGGGTTGGCCGGCATCCTCATCTATGGACGTTGTCCCGTCACCCGAATGGCGAGGAACATGAAATGGCTCGTTGTCGCATTCGCCTTTGCAACCGCTATAACCATGACTCGTCTAATACTTTTTGCGCCGGACATGTTGGACGACCTACAGGATGTGCTTCAAGTGTCCGCCTACCCAATTGTCGCGGGACTGCTGCTGTTCTCCTTTCGTAGCGGTGTCGCTCAAGGTCGTCCGGCACTCTTTTACCTCGCCGCGGCGATCGGCCTAGCCCAGGCAATCGTGGCTTCGGCCAATTCGCTGATTGGACCGCTCACAATTCCCGGTGTCGGCGAGTTGGTTCGCGGCCGGGCGATTTTCTTCAGCGGGATCGAATCGTCGGCGGGCGTCCTAGCGAATGTGAATTACTATGCCGCCACACAGGTAATGCTATTTTGGCTTGCGATGGCAACACGAAGGCAAACACGGCTTACGGGGACGGTTTCCGGTATGATTTGCGCGATCATACTCATTTCGTCTTTGCTTGGCTCTTCGCGTGGCGCAACTCTGGCGGCGATCGTAAGTCTGTATGTGTATTGGACAATCCGTCATTCGCGTTCCGGAGCGCGAATGATATTTGGTATTGCCGTATTCTCACTTCTCGCCTATGGTGCGGTCAGTCTCGTCACGTCCAGTGATGATGTTCAATCCGCCATTCGAGTTCACAAGGGTCTCAACGGTCGAGATGTGCGTTGGGAGTCCGCGATGGACGCGATAGCTGAACATCCCTGGCTGGGCATGGGGCTTGAGGTGGAGGTCGAGGCGTCCAGTAGCGCCGTTGGATCGGCCCAGAACACACTTATCATGTCGCTGCTTCGCGTGGGCGTCCTAGGCAGCGTTCCTTGGATTCTTTTGGTGCTGTTCTGCTTGGTTCGCAGTGTGCGATGCAAGGTGCCAGCCTGGGCGCCGTGCGCAGTTGTCGTCTGGTTAATCGACGGCACAGTACGAGTCTACTCGCTTGGCGGGATAGGCTTGATTCCAATGATCGCCGCGCTGGGACTGGCCGAGATCATCGCGACGCCCTCCACCGGAACACCTTCGACGGTCCGGAAAAACCAGAAGCAAGAGAGGGTCGCTGGTGCGCGCGTGTGCAACTAAAAATACGATGCCTGCGAAATCACGGTATGCCAAACAACGTGGGCGGGCGGACGCATTGCTTTGCGTGCTCGACAAGGCGTTTCCTCCAGACCATGCCTTTGTGCGGGGAATGCTTTGCGATGCGTATCCACGCGCAAGTGGTGTCAGAGTGTATTGTTTGGTGAGCCGGGGAGATTCCACACATCGGGTTCGACGATTCGGTAAGTCAATTTGTCTTTGCCTGCTGCACGAACGCCGAAGCTATTATCGTGTGGCGAATCTTTTCATCTGCCTTGCGTTAGTGCTTTTTCTTGTGCGCCGACTGGCGAACCACAGATTGAAAGTTCTGGTGCGTAACGATCCGCTGGCGCTCGTAGCGAGCGTCTTGGTGCGAAAACGGGTTGCAAGAATAATTTTCCAAAGTAGCTATCCACACGAAGACACTCATCGATATTGGGTGGTCCGCGTGGCAACACGGGCGATTTTTAGGTGTTGCATTCCCTTGACTGACGCCGTCCTCGTTGTCGCCCCGGCTGCAATCGAGCGAATTCGACGCTACTCGTCACCGGTACCGACATACGTCTTGCCGCTGCTCGCCGATGGTACGACTAGCCCCCCAGAGGCCCCACCGTTGGACTCGGGCATTGCCTGCACTCGCTTACGAATTTTGCATTTAGGAACGCATGCCGCTGGTCGTCAATTAGAAGTGGTCTTCAGGGGCTGTTGGCGAGCGATGCGACGGGGGGTGCCGCTGGAGATGGTTTCAGTGGGGGCAACCGAATCGGAGATGCGACGTCTACTAGCGATGCCCCTTGTTCGCGAAATCGTTGAAAGTAGATGCGTTGCGATCTTGCCGCGACGAGAGCGTTGCCAACTGCCTGAATTGCTCGAATGGGCCATGATCGGCATTTCCGCAATTCCGCCGCTTCCTCGCTATCGGGAGGCGTCTCCGACTAAGTTGGCGGAGTATCTTGCTGCCGGCGTCCCTGTTCTTGCCAGCAGAGGAATTCCGCTCCAAGAGGAATGGGTGTCCGCAAGTGGCGCAGGGTTGCTGGTCAACTTTACAGAAGAATCGATTGCCGATGGCATTGAAGAATTCTGGCGACGAAGAGATGAATTGGAGTTAATGCGCAGTCGTGCCGTCGCGTTTGCGACAGAGCAACTGCAATATGAAACGTACGTCGGTGTATTGGAGGAAGCGCTCGGAGTGGATAAAACCGCGGCCTCGCGCATTGAAGCGATCGTTCCGCAGACCCGCGCAGCGTAACCGGGAGCAGTTATGGCAATGGACCCGCCAGCCACCGACAAGCCACATCGGTACGCAGGTCGAACTTTTGCGACACCCCGCGAATAGATTCCATATGAAGCCAAGACCTCAACCGCGGATCGCGGTAATCACTACCGTCGGCATCACGCAGTACGCGTTTATGCGCGGACAAAACGAGTATATTCACCGCAATGGTTTTGATATCCATGCAATCGCGGCGCCATCGCCGGCGCTGGATCGGCTGGACGCACGCGATCCGGTGACCGTGCATGCAGTTCCCATGGTGCGGGGAATTTCGCCGTTAACCGATCTGGTTTCCCTGGTACGGCTTTATCTGGTACTCAGAAAACTGCAACCCGAGATTGTCCACTTAAGCACGCCCAAGGCTGCGCTACTCGGTTCGATTGCCAGTTGGCTGGCTGGCGTACCCGTGCGCATCTTGCTGTATCGGGGCAGCGTGGTCGACAGCGCCAATGGGATCACCAAGGTGCTCCTGCGGTGGGCCGACCGCCTGGCCGGCCGCTTGTGTCATCGCACCTTTTGTGTTTCTCATTCGCTTCAACAGTTTGCCGAACGTGAACACATCTTTCCGCCGGGCGGCTCGCGAGTGTTGGGAAATGGAATGTCCAACGGGGTCGATGCCGATCGATTCGATCCGGCGCGCGTCACCGCGGCGACACTTCCCGGCGAGGAATCCGGCGCGGAGACGATTTCCCCAGTGATCGGATTTGTCGGTCGGCTCAGCCGCGATAAGGGTATTGTGGAATTGGAGCAAGCCTGGCGCGGTTTGCGTGAAGCGTATCCCGAAGCCCATTTGCTGTTGGTCGGCGATTGGGAAGCGCGTGACGCAGTTAGTCGCAACGTGCAACAGCGATTGCGGGAAGATCCCCGCGTCGTGGTGACGGGATTCGTGGAACACGTTGAACCATACTACAAGCGGATGAGTCTGTTGGTGTTTCCTTCCTGTCGAGAGGGTTTTCCCAACGCTCCCATGGAGGCCGCCTCGATGGAACTGCCCGTGGTGGCGTTTGCCGCGGTCGGCACGCTCGACGCCGTACAGCACGATATCACCGGCAAGTTAGTGCCAGCACGCGACGTCGACGCCCTCGCCGATGCCATCCGGGTTTACCTGGAAGATCCCCAATTGCGCCGCCAACATGGCGAGGCAGCCCGAGCGAGAGTCCTGCGCGATTTTCAGCCGCAAGCCATCTGGGGCGCGTTGCTGGCTGAATATAAGACGTTGCTAAATGAGCGAGGGATTGCCTCGCCCACGACACCATCGAAGGCTCGCAAGGCGGCTTGAGCCCATGAAACCATCCACCTACCAACAGTTTGCCAAGCGCTGGCTCGACGTCACACTCGTGGCGGCGGCTGCTCCGTTGGTGTTGCCGCTGTTGGCGGTCGTGGCGGTGTTGATCCGTTGGAAGCTTGGCTCGCCGATTCTTTTTCGGCAGCGTCGCACCGGGTTGAATGGAGACGTATTTGAAATCATCAAGTTCCGCACCATGACCGACGACCGCCAGTCCGACGGAACCTTGCGGTCCGACGCCGAACGGTTGACTCGATTTGGCCGATTTCTGCGGTCCACCAGTCTGGATGAATTGCCGGAACTGTGGAACGTGCTGCGCGGCGAGATGAGCCTGGTTGGTCCCCGCCCGCTGTTGCCGGAATACTTGGACCGGTACACGCCCCAGCAAGCCCGCCGACACGAAGTGCAGCCGGGGCTGACCGGTTGGGCGCAGGTTCATGGTCGCAACGCCATCGACTGGGAGACAAGGTTCACGTTGGATGTGTGGTATGTCGACCATTGCAGCCTGGCGATCGACTGCCGCATCTTGCTGCGCACGGTTTTGGCGGTGTTCACAAGGCGCGGGATTACCGCCGACAATCACGCTAGTTGTCCTCCATTCATGGGAACCGCGTCCATGCTCGCGACTTGCACCGAAGCGCCCTCCGACGGAGTGTATGTCATTGGCGCAGGGGGGCACGCCAAGGTAGTGATCGACACGCTGCAGGCCGCCGGACGCCAAGTGCTTGCCGTTTTCGACGACGATCCCCGGCGGTGGGGCGACTCGCTGCTGGGCGTTCCGATCGAGGGCCCGATTAGCGCTATACCATCAGAGAAGCAGGCGGTGATTGCCGTCGGCGACAACGGCACGCGTCGCCGTCTCGCCGAGACGTTGCAACTTCGTTGGGTGACCGTGATCCATCCGGCGGCAACTGTCGCGGCCTCGGCGATCGTGGACGAGGGCGCCGTCATCTTCGCCGGCGCCGTAGTTCAGCCCGATGCGCGGATCGGTCGCCATGTAGTGATCAACACCTCGGCTTCGATCGACCACGATTGCGTGATCGAGCCGTTTGCTCACGTCGCTCCCGGTTGTTGCCTGGCGGGCAATGTGACCGTCGGCAGTGAAACTCTGCTCGGCATCGGCTCGCGTGTCGTTCCGAACGTGATCATCGGCGAGCAAGTCGTAGTGGGTGCCGGCGGCGTTGTGATTCGATCGGTCGAAAGCGGCCACACCGTGGTCGGCGTGCCGGCCGAACCCATGCGACAGTCCAACTCAAAGAAGGCAGCCTAATGTCCCATTCTCGTATCCATCTTTCCCCGCCGCATCTGTCCGGCGCCGAACAGCAGTACCTGGCCGATGCGGTGGCTTCCAATTGGATTGCACCAATTGGTCCTTATCTGACCGCTTTCGAGCGTCGCATGACCGAGGTGGTGGGCGTCGCGCATGCCGTGGCAGTGAACAGCGGCACGTCGGCCTTGCATCTCGCTTTGCGGCAGCTTGAGTTGCGGCCTGGGGACGAAGTGTTGTGCAGCACGCTCACCTTCTGCGCCTCGGCCAATCCGATTCGCTACGAAGGGGCCTCGCCGGTGTTCATCGACAGCGAACCGGCGACCGGCAATATCGATCCGAATCTGCTGGAGGACGAATTGCGCGACTGTGCCGCCCGCGGGCGACTTCCTCGGGCGGTCGTCGTGGTCGATCTGTTCGGCCAAAGCGTCGACATGGACGCCATCCTCGACGCCGCCGACCGATACGCGGTGCCGGTGATCGAGGACGCCGCCGAGGCGCTGGGGTCGACCTACAAAGGCAACCACGTCGGGTCGCGAGCTTGGGCGAGCTTCTTTTCCTTTAACGGCAACAAAATCCTCACCACCAGCGGCGGTGGGGTGCTGTGTTCCAACGATGCGGCCGTCGTGGAGCGCGGCCGGCATTTGGCCACGCAAGCCCGGGAACCGGCCCCGCACTACCAGCATTCCGAGATCGGCTTCAACTATCGCATGAGCAACCTGCTGGCGGCGGTCGGCGTGGCCCAGCTCGACGTGCTGTACGAACGGGTCGAAGCGCGGAGGCGTATTCGCGATTACTACCGGCAGCAACTGCAAGAAATGCCCGGCGTGTCGATGATCTCCGAGATGCCGTTCGGTCGCGCCAATTGCTGGCTGAGCGCCGTTTTAATCGAGCCCGACATGTTCGGCGCCGATCGCGAGGCGCTGCGGTTGGCGCTGGCGGCGGAAAACATCGAGTCGCGGCCAATCTGGAAGCCGCTGCATTTGCAGCCGGTGTTTCGCGAGTGCCGCCACCGCGGCGGCGCAGTGGCGGAACAGATGTTCCACGATGGACTTTGTTTGCCAAGCGGCTCGGCCATGAGAGAAGCCGATCTGGCCCGCGTGGTGCGGTGCCTCGAACAGGTCCACCAATCCGCCGCGCGACCGCATCGCCTGGCGGCGTAGGATGGGACCATTGTCCCGTCCGTGAAAAATACTGCCTGTGCGAAAGCCGTCCGGATAGTCCCCCGATAGCGGCGCGGACCCACTTGCTGGCGCTGCGAGCTTGTATTGGCGCGGACCCACTTGCTTGCGCTGCGAGCTTGTATTGCGCCGGTCGGGACAGGGGTCCCATCCTACTTCGCCAGTCGGGGCGCCGAATGGCCTTTCTCGCGAATCTGCGCCAGCAGTGCTTTCAATTCCGCGACAACTTGCGGATGCTCCGCGGCGAGATTGTTTCGCTGGCCGATGTCTTCGGCCAGGTTATACAGTTCCACTGGCTGCTTGTCGTCGGCCGGATAGTTGTGCTTTTTCTCCCAGGCGGCGTCAACTCGGCTTTGGTAGCCGTTTGGCGCGTCGATCAGCACCCAGTCGCCGTGGCGGATCGCGTACTTGTTGGCCGCCGTATTGTGGACGTGCGAGGTACGAACCGCATCGGCTTCGCCCCGCAAAAGCGGCAACAGGTCGTGCGAGTCCTCGGCCGCATCGTCGGGCAGCTCAAAACCGACGACCGCCGCCAGCGTGGCCATCAGGTCGATTTGCGAGACCAACGCGGCGGAACTGCCGCCCGGTTCGATCACGCCCGGCCAGCGGACAATGAACGGCACGTGGTGGCCCCCTTCGTAGATATCGCGCTTCAGCCCGCGAAACGGCGCGGCAGACCAATGATCGAACTTCTTATCCCGGGCGTAGGCGTAGTGCTCCGGTCCGTTGTCGGCGGTGAAGATCACAATCGTGTTCTCAGCCAGGCCCGCTTTGTCCAGCGCCGCGAGAATCCGTCCGCAGGCATCGTCGGTCTCATATACGAAATCGCCATAGGGGCCGGCCTGCGATTTGCCGTCGAACTCGTCGTTGGGAATGATCGGGGCGTGCGGCGAGGGGAAGGCAAAGTAGAGGAAGAACGGCCTCTCCTTTCCTTTCTGGGCCTGGATGTATTCGACCGCCTTAGCGGTCGTGGTGGGAATGTTTTCATACGGATCCCAGCCGGAGAACATCGGCCCTGGGCGGCACTCCCAGTTGCCCTCCTTGATCGCCTTCCATTTCTTGGTGTCCATCATTGTGTCGGGCGGGTCGACCACCTTGTCGTTTTCAATCCAGCAATACGGCGGGAAATTGATTACCGTATCGCCAAAGTAATAGTCGAAACCGTGCGCCAGCGGTCCGTCGGGGATTGGCTTCGACCAGTCGAAGTCGCTAAAGTGATTGCCCTTGGCCTTGCCCGCTTGGCGGATCGCATCCCAATCCCAACCCAGGTGCCACTTTCCGATGGCGGCCGTGCGATATCCCTGTTCTTTGAGCATTTCCGGCAGGGTCAGTCGCTCTTTCGGAAAGACCGACTTGCCAAACGCGTTCACAATGCCGTGGAAGTCGCGCCAATGATGCCGACCGGTGAGCAGCGCGTAACGGCTGGGCGTGCAAATGCCGGATGAAGAATGCCCGTCGGAGAACCGCAGCCCTTGCTCGGCCAGCTTGTCGAGATGCGGCGTGGGAATCTTGCCGTCGGGATTCTGCGAGGCGACGTCGCCGTAACCGAGGTCGTCGGCGTAGAGAATGAGAATGTTCGGATGCTCGTCCGCCAGCAGGGCGGGGGAGAGTACGGAGAGAATCAAAGCGAGTGTCAGACGTTTCATGTTGCGATGCTCGTTCAAGGACGGTAATTGTCGATACACATGCCAACCTAAACCGCCCGTCCGCGCGCCGTCAAGCATTATCCGGCGCTGGCTCGCTCATTTCCCAGCGTGGCTGGCCGGTGGAGAGCAACACGTTCATCCATAAGCCGCTGTCGGAGTGGAGGCATTTCTTCTCGCGGATCGCGGTGAGAATCGGCACGTTCACGTAGACCCCGTGCCACAGTCCAATGAGTACGTCGGTATTGCCGGCCATCGCGGTATGCACTGCGTTGCGAGCCATCGAGTCGCTCAGCAGTCGGTCGGGCGTATTGGCCGGCACGCTGCGAATGTAGTAGCTGGGATCGATGTACTTGAGATTCACCGGGCGGCCGATGCGAGCAAAGTGGGCCTCGATCTGGTCCTTCAGAAAGGGGCCGACATCGGCATGCTTGCGATTGCCGGAGGCATCGAACTCCTGACGTTCGTGGGTCATGAGATGCTGCCCGGCGCCCTCGGCGAGGGCGATCAATGCGTGGTGCCGAGTTTGCAGCCGCCTTTCTAGCGAGGCGAGCAGGCCGTTTTCGCCGTCGAGAGGAAAATGAACCTCGGGCACCAGGCAGTAGTTCACCTCCTGGCTGGCAAGCGTGGCGCCGGCGGCGATGAACCCGGCGTCGCGGCCCATCAGTTTGACCAGGCCGATGCCGCGGACGGCGGCCCGCGCTTCGATGTGCGCGCCGCGGAGCACTTCCTGAGCCTTTTCGATCGCCGTGAAATAGCCAAAGGTGCGATAAACGAACTGAATATCGTTGTCGATCGTTTTAGGAATGCCGACCACGGCGATCGACAGCTTCCGCCGGCGGATTTCCTCGCCCAAGGCATGCGCGCCCCGTAGCGTGCCGTCGCCGCCGACGCAGAATAACATGTCGATCTTTTCTTGCTGCAAAAAGTCGACCATCACTTGAGGATCTTGCGGACCGCGCGACGTGCCGAGGATCGTGCCGCCGAGTTTGTGGATCTCCTCGACCAGGTCGTCATTGAGTTGAATCGGCGGCGGGCCTTCGTCGGGATTCAAGCCGAGAAAACCGTGGCGAATGCCCAGCACCCGACGCACGCCGTAGTTGCGCCGCAATTCGAGAAACACGCTTCGGATCACGTTGTTCAGCCCTGGGCACAGACCGCCACAGGTGACGATCGCCGCGGTAACGTGCTTGGGATTGAAATAGATTCTTTCGCGCGGCCCAGCCTTCTCGAACGAAAGTTCGGACCGGCGGTGCCGGCCGTCGACGATTTCGATGTCATACGGCACCCGATTGGCGATCGGTACAAAGTTGCCCAGTCCGTCGTGCTTCCTCCCCGAAAGCCGCAGAGGAGAAGGGAGCGAAGCGGGGCCGAGCGTCGCGATCTCGAAGTCTTCCGGGCGTAATGTCACGGCCAGCTCCTCATTTGTCGGGACAGGCGGAAGGATCGATCTGTCGGCGCGGTACGCGGCGAACCAAGGCCCTGGAGTCTATTGTATTCGTCCAACAGGACGCGATCCCAGGGGCCAACGGCTATGAAACCAGGCGCCTGACGCACGCGCTGATAATCGCTGCAATCCTTACGCTCGTCAAGTGTCGTGGCATTGGGGCGCCGGCATTAACGATTGAGGCGATTGGGGACGGCCCGCGGCGAGGGGAACCATTCGGTGGAAATCGGCGGGCAAGGTAGAATGGAGGTCGGATTGGAATTGCGCTTCGGCCGACGCCGCCTGCGGAGCGTGGTTCCAGCGGCGCGGCCGAGGCATCTGCTTCTCCCGCATGAGAGAAGTTCTAATGCAGAATCTGTGAATCGCCCGACATGAATCACGTACTGGAGATCAACGAACTGTCCGAACTCCGCGAGCATCAATTGCCGTGGAACGGGCTGCTGCCGCAGACGCGGGGCGCTTCGTTCTTTCAAAGCTTCGCTTGGCTGGAAACGTATTGGCGGCACTTCGGGGCTGGTCAGCGGCTGCGCGTGCTGATTGTTTATAGCGACGCCCGCCCCATCGGCATCCTGCCGTTGGTGGTACGGCGCGACGCAAGCCCCGTGGGGCCGTTGCGCCGGCTGACGTATCCGCTGCATGGCTGGGGCGGATTCTATGGTCCGATCGGACCGAATCCGACCGCCACGCTGTTGGCCGGCATGCGGCATGTCGCATGTACGGCGCGCGATTGGGATTTGATCGATCTGCCCTGGATCGCCCGCGATCGAGTCGATCGTGGGCGAACACGCCGGGCTCTGCAGCAGGCCGGAATGCCCGCCAGCGAGTTGCCTTACGAACAGTCCGCCCAGGTCGACTGCCGACAACCATGGGAGACCTATTGGGGCTGCTTGAAGTCGCATTGGCGAACGAACGTTCGCCGAGCTGTCAGCCGGTTGGCCAAGCAAGGCGACGTTCGCTACGTCCGCTATCGGCCGCTTGGCGAGCTTTCCGGCGACGACGATCCGCGCTGGGATTTGTGGCGCGATTGCCTGCAATTGGCCGCTGCGAGTTGGCAAGCCGAATCGACCAGCGGCACCACGCTCAGTCACGGCCAGGTGCGAGACTTTCTCACCGACATGCACGAGGTTGCGGCCCGCAGCGGTTCGCTCGACATGAATTTGCTCTATCTCAATGAAAAGCCGGTCGCCTTCGCCTACAACTACCACTACGACGGCTCCGTGTTCGGTCTTCGCAACGGCTATGACGCGGAAACCTCCCGCGAAGGCGCGGGCACGGTGCTGCTGCATCACGCCCTGCGGGACAGCATGGCCCGCGGCGACTCACTCTACGACCTGGGGCCGGAGTATCTTTCCAGCAAGCGGCAGTGGCTTACGCAATTGGAACAAAGCTACCGCTTGTTGCATTACCCGCTGGCTGCGCCCAAGGCGCAACTGGTGCGGCTACGCCAGTGGATGAAACGCTGGAACGCGGGCAAGGCGGCCGCGGTTTAACTAGGCTGAGCCACGGCAGTGGTCCGACGCCAGGCTGCGAGCGTTATCGAGCATTCGTGTGGTCATTGGAACAGGAGGAAACAGAGAGAACGAAGAGGTTCTCTGTTATCTCGATTTCGCTCCGTTGGCTCCAAATCGGCTTCGGTAAAAATCAATTGCCTCACTTGTTGATCCGCACGATCTGGTTGAAGTTGATCTATCCCGGTGGGGATACTGAGCAGCACTTGGCGCTCAGCGACCGACCTGGCGGATTGAGAGGGGTCGATTTCGATGCATCAACTTCGACTTGAAAAACATTGATCGGCCAAAGCGGCAAAGCTGTACGCTTCTCATGTCGGAACTGCCGGAAGTGGATAATGACGCTGCGCTGCGTCATACGTGAGAATCCATGCAATTCAAGTTTCCTCAATTCGGTAACAGAGCGGTACAGAGACAACAGAGAGTTCACTTCTCCGTTTCCTCTGTTGCCTCAAAAAGCCCTTGAGTTGCCATGCGACAGGGCAAAGCAAACGCGGAAGTTAATCTTGAGCGGTTCCTAAATAGCCCGCGCTCGACTGGAAGTACTTGCGGCGCCGGGTGTGGGCTTCCTCTTGCGCTTCGGCCTGCAGGCTTTCCAGATCGGCCAGGTTGGCCTGGCACCAGCGGCAGCCGATGGTCTCGATGTGAAACCGCAGATAGTCAGCCTCCTCCGCGTCGAGCGCCCCGAGCAACAGGCTACCCAGCCGCTCGCGGGTGGCGCAGGTGAGCCGTTCGCTGCGCCACACGCCGCCGATCGTATGCACGCCCCGGTCGCGACGGGAGAGGGTCAAGGCCAACTCGCGGGCCAGCTCGGGCCGGTTGCGCAATTCGGTCTCGATGGCGGTCATCATCGCCGGCGGCAGCGCCTCGTCGAGAAAGGCCTCGAGTTCGGCGGCGGTGAAGTTCGGTTCCATAGCTTACGACTCCTCTTCGTAGACTTCCGGAAACACCTCGCGACTGGGACCGAGCCGTCGGACCGTCGTCCGCAACCGCGCCAGGAAGTCGAACTTGAAGTTGGCGACTTGCTGTTCGCTCAGGTCAAGCATCGTGGCGACCTCCTTATTGGCGGCGCCGCGAACGAACAGCAGTTCGATGCACCGCAGCTTGGTCCAGTCGCCCCGCTCGCGCCACCGCTCGAATTGCTCCCTCATGGCGGCGGCCAGCGCCGTAGCCTCCAACCCGCGACGCTCGCCGCTGCGCAGGATGCTGCTC
>JBGTJT010000488.1:0-3472 GCA_041744995.1 Pirellulales bacterium
TCGTTGCCACATCCACATCGTCAAACACCACCGCCGCGCCCTTGCCGCCCAGCTCCAGCTTGACGGGCACCAGGTTGCGCCCGCATGCTTCGGCGACCAGGCGGCCCACTTCGGGCGAACCCGTGAACGACATCCGCTTGATGTGGGGATTGCTGGCGAGCGCCGCCCCGGCCGTTTCTCCGCGCCCGGTGACGACATTGATCACGCCGTCGGGAACGCCCGCTTCCTGGGCCAGACGCGCCAGGTAGATGGCAGACAGCGAGGTGTCTTCCGCCGGCTTGATCACGACCGTGTTCCCCGCGGCCAGTGCCGGAGAGATCCCCCAGCCGATCAACAGCATCGGAAAGTTCCACGGAAAGATAAACCCACATGCCCCCCAGGGTTGCATGTAAGTCCATGCCTCATGCCCTGGTATGTCGAGCCGAGTACGCCGCTGCACCCCATCAGCGAGCTTTACGAAATAGCGAAGCGTGTCGACAAAGTTCTGCACATCGCCCTGCGCCTGCGTTTCGATCTTGCCGGCTTCTAACGCCTCGATTTGCGCGATGATCGGCAGCCTCTCTTCCACCGCATCGGCCAGCCGCCGCAAGATCGCGCTGCGATCCGCTTGGGCAAGCGCAGACCACGCAGGAAACGCCGCGTTCGCCACCTCCACAGCGCGGTCCACCTCCGACGCCGAAAGTTCGTGGATCTCGGCAATCTTCTCACCGGAGCCAGGGTCGATGGTCGTTATCAGTTCGCCGCTGGCAGCCGTGCAATCGCTGCCTCGGTTCCGTAGGCGGATGTACCCTTTAGCCGAAAAACGGCTCAAAATCCTGTACGAACCGCAGCTTACTACAAATCAACTACTTTCGCAAACTGACGCAAACAGACGCGTAAGTTCGCATCCCGTAGTAGTACCGGAACCCTAAAATAGTACCGTAGTACCCGGTTTTTCCGCTCGATTGAAAACTGAATCCGGGCGCTTATGCCGCTGGCGTCGGCACGGGACGAAAAATAGCCGACCGTCTGGTACTATTGGCGCAGTTTGCCGTGCCGGCGTAGCATTCGATGACGATGGCTCCATGGCAGGATGACGCCTTGCTTGAGAGAGCACTGCGACGATCACCGTCGGGACGACGACCGGGAAGTTCGCCACCCGTGCCGCACGTGTCCAACAATCCTGCGAAGCGGCATGCCCGCTGGCAATCTTTATCGCCTGCAACGGTCGCATTAGGGCCGTCTAAAAACATCGGTTTTCGAGGATGGTTTTGCCCATCGAAACGGACCCATAGTGCGGTACAACGGATGTGCAATACCGTTCCACATTACAAGATACGACAATACCATGACGGCCAAGATTTTCCACCCACTGCTCGCCCTGATCGCCTCCGCGACCGACAACGAGCTGGCAAAATATGTCGAATATCTCAAAGAGGAGAACAAGATTCTGCGGGCGCGGATCCCCGGCCAGATTCACACCAAGCCCGCGGAACGCGAGCGGCTGCTGAAGTTCGGCAAGGTAATCGGCCGAGCCATCGAGGAGCTGATGACGGTCGTCAGCCCGAGCACCTTCTACCGCTGGGTCCGAGATGAGAAGCACGGCAAACCCAAGCCAAAGAACCCCAAGGGGGGCCAGCGGAAGCCGAGGGACGTGCGGGCGCTGGTCATCGAAATCGCCAAGGCGACCGGGTTCGGTTACACGCGGATCATTGGTGAACTGCGAAAGCTGGGCATCAAGAAGATCAGCCGGCAGACCGTGCGGAACATTTTGAAGGAAGAGGGCATCCAGCCAGGCCCCGACCGCACATCGGACAACTGGGACACGTTTGTCGAGCGTCACGCCAACACGCTGTGGGCCTGCGACTTCTTCTCAGTGAAGACGGTCACCACCCGCGGCCTGCGCGACATGTACGTCTTGGTGTGGCTCTGCATGTCGACCCGCGAGGTGATCGTTTCGGAATCGACGCTGCATCCCAATGCAGCCTGGGTCGAGAAGCAGGCTGATCTGTTCGTCGATCAGACAGCCGCCCGCGAGGTGAAGCCGGACATCGTAATGCACGACAAGGATACGAAGTTTACCAAGGGGTTCACCGACAAGCTGAAAGCGCGGGGACTGCGAACCAATTCGCTCCCGAAGGCAAGTCCTAATTTGAACGGCCGGTGCGAACGGTTCATCGAAACGATAAAGCTGGAGTGCTTAAACAAGTTCATCATCTTCGGCAAAGGGCACCTGGAATATCTGACTTTTGCGTTCGCCAGCTACTACAATACGCGGCGGGCGCATATGGAACGCGAGCACCTGCCGCCGATCCGCGAGGAGCCCGAGGAAGTCGCTACGCTAACGCTGGATCAGATTGAGGTGAAGTCGTACGTCGGCGGGTTGGTGAAATCGTTCGAGCGCAAAGCGGCGTAAACAAGTCTGGAGCAAGCAATCATGTCCGATCCGCTGCTGACCATTCGCAATCATCATAGTGCTGCTTGTGGCGATCCGCCGATCGTCAATGAAGATAACCACGACACGTACATCGGCTACTTCGAGAACCAGCACGGCGAGCAGTGGATCTTCACGTGCAGCCGGGCAACCGGCGAAGCCGAACTGCGAGGCGGCGATACGGGCTGGAACAAGCCGTGGCCGGTGGTCGACGGAAAGGTTGCTGGGCTGAACCTGAATCGCGCGGAGCAGCTCTGGCTGGAGGCTTGCCTCGTCGCCGTGAGATCCCGGTGAGCGTTTCGGTCGGCCAACCGCCGGCGTTTGCTGTTGTTCAAGTTGCTTCCGTTCCTTCCGGTTGGCCGATGGTTTCCAGGTCGACGCCGGCCGTTTCGATGCGAAACAGCCAAGTGACGATCGCCCCGACCAGACTGGTCGCGATCAGTCCCACCAGCAGCGCCGCGTGCCGATCTCCTTGAGCAGGATCGGAAATCGGCAAAAGGAAAACGCCCCCGGTCCAATCGCTCGAACCAGGGGCGTCGCGTTACAGCAAGTTGACAACCCGGTCGGCCAGGCCCTTCTCGCCCAGCACGACATTCAGCTTGCCCTGCTTGGCGATGCTTTCCAGGACTTCCAGTTCCCGCAGCCGCATCAAGGTCGGGTTGTCGGCCAGCAGCTTGGCCGTGTTGGCTTGGCTGCGCATGGCGGCCGTTTCCTCGCGCCGCGAAATCAGGTTGGCCTCGGCGGCCTTCTTAGCCTCCGTGACCCGGTTCATCAGATCCTTCATGTCGCCCGGCAGGATGACGTCGCGGACACCCGCCGAAACAACTTCCAGACCCAACTCGCCGGCTCGAGCGCGGAGTTGCTCATCGACCTCGCGGGCGATAGTGTCCTTGTCGGCCAAGAACGCATCGAGATCCCGAGCACCCACGACCGCCCGCAGGGCCAACTGCGCCTCGCGGTACAGCGCCTGCCGCACATCGTCAGACGCCGTCACAGCCTGCCGCGCGTCGACCACGCGGTAACCAACCAGGGCGTTCAGCCGCAACGTGACCTTGTCGG
>JBGTJT010000489.1:0-24034 GCA_041744995.1 Pirellulales bacterium
ACGCTGCGCCGCGAGGCAGTGCCAGAGAGGTAAAATGACATTCATGGAGGCAATCTGTCGAAGTTAGGGGGAGTTGACTCGATTCCAATCCCCGTCCACAAGCTAACGACCCGCTCAGGCGGCCGAACGCGCTAAAAAAAATCGCCTCGAAGCACGCCCAACACGAAGTGCAACCAAACTTGCTACTCATGAATTAGTTCACAGCCTCTCAGGGATCAGGGATCAGGGGTCAGGCCTGAAACCTGATCCCTGAAACCTGAAACCTCCAGCCTCAAGCCGCTTGGGATCGCTTGCGCTGCTTTTGTTGGTCCCAGCCTTTCCAGCGGTTGTGGACCCACCAGTATTGCTCGGGGGCGACGCGAATGATATCCGCCAGGCGGTCGGTATACCATTGCGTGAGTTGCCGCACGCCGCCCACCTCGGGCGCCTCGCTGCGCGGATCGGCGATCGCCTCGGCGCCGATCTCGAACTGCATCGCGCCTGGCAGTTGCCGGCCGTAGCAGACGATCATCGGGCCATCGTTGAGCAAGGAAAAGACGGCAATCGCCTTGTGCGCCGAAGCGGGCCGGTTGAAGAATTCCACCCAGCAGCCTTTCGGCCCCGCCGACTGGTCGCCCAACAGCGTGACCGCTTCGTTGCGGGCCAGCCGCTCGGCCACTTCGTTGGCGCTGCCGTGCTTGGGCAGAATCACCCGGCGGGTGCTCATGCGGAACTGATTGATGAAGTCGTTCAAAAAGCGATTGTCCAACGGCCGGGCGATCGAGAAGCTGCGAAATCCCAGGAAGCCGATGGTATAGCCGGCGATCTCGAAATTGCCATAATGCCCCGAGACGACGACCGTGGGACGGTCTTCCAGCAGCGAGGCGACCAGGGTTCGCGAATTGGGCAGCCGCAGATGACGCCGCCAATTGGTTTCGTGCAGCTTGCGCGGCGTATGCGTAATCTCGCAAATCATCAGAAACAGGTAGCGCCAATGACGGCGAATTAGATCCTGCCGCTGCTCGGCCGTATGATTGGGAAAGGCGTGCTCGATGTTTTCGCGCAATATCTTCTTGCGGATCTTGAGCTTGTCGGCCAGCAACCAGGCGACGGCGTCGGCCATCCGCTCCAAGCTCTCCATGGGCATCGCCTGAATCGCGGCCACCACAATCCGCACAGCGACGTAGAGGGGGTAATCGAACTTGCTCTGTTTCTGGGCCATGGGCCACTCCATCCAGCACGCAGGAACGTCGAGATATCCCGGGCCGGCTATTCTGCCAACTTCCGCTCCAGTCGACCAGAGCAGTAGCTGAATTCGCGTAGAATTCAGAGCGCTACGCGTCACTCCTTCGCTACTGGCAAAAAGATTTGAGGGCAAAAATATAGGTTGGTCGCTACCGAACTGGCCGGTACGTTGCACTTTCCTGGTCTGGGATGCTTAGCTCAAATAATACGGTTGGCGTCCAACGTCTTTCATCTTTTTGCCCCAAAATCTTTTTGCCAGATTCTTCAGCCATCCTCATACTTCAGTTGGCTGAAGTATTACGGCGAATTCAGCTACATTTTCCGCAAATGCGGTTACTTGGCCTTGATCTTCCGGGCGGCCAGCACCGGATCGCTGGCCAGCGGCAGGCGGATCGGCTTGCCGGTTTCCGCCGCTTTATAGATCGCCAGGATGATTTCGACCGAGCGGCGGCCTTCGGCCCCGTCGACCGCCGGCTTGCCGTCGGTCTTGATCGCCTTGAGAAAATCGGCGAACTGCATCGCATGCCCATGATGCCCGATCGCCGAGGGATCGCTGGCCCCACCGCCGCCGCTTTTGGTTTGGGCCATTTTGTCGAGGATACTCTTGTCGTTGCGGGCAGGCTTCATGAAGTCCCAGGTCTTGATGTCTTCCTCCTCCAGGATCGCCGTTCCCTCGGAGCCGTGGATTTCGATCTTCTTCAAGTAGCCGGGATAGGCGGCCGTGGTGGCTTCGATCACGCCGAGCGCTCCATTGGCGAACCGGAGCGTGGCCATGGCGGTATCCTCCACGGCGATCCGCTCGTGGGCCAGCGTGGCGGTCTGCGCGCGAATCTCCTCGACGGGGCCCATCAGCCAGGCGAGCAGGTCGACGCTGTGGATCGCCTGGTTCATCAGCGCGCCGCCGCCGTCCAACTCCCAGGTGCCGCGCCACGCGCCGCTGTCGTAGTACGCCTGGCTGCGATACCACTTCACGTAGGCGTCGCCGATCGTCAATTTGCCGAACCGTCCGCCGTCGATCGCCTTTTTCATCTCCCGGCAAGAATCGTGAAACCGCGAGGGAAAGATCGCTCCCAACTTGACGTTGTGCTTGGCGCAGGCGTCGATGATCTTGTCGCACCGCTTGAGGGTGATCTCCAGCGGCTTCTCGACAATCACGTGCTTGCCCGCTTTGGCGGCGGCCACGCTCGGCTCCATGTGCGCCCCCGACGGGGTGCCGACGACGACGACGTCGACTTGCTCATCGGCCAACATGGTGTCGAGGGCGTGATACGCCCGGCAACCGGTCTCGGCGGCCAGCTTATCCGCCGAGCCGGAAAACTGATCGTAACAGGCGACCAGCTTGGCGCCGCGGACTTCGTCGATCGCCTTGGCGTGAAACCGCGAGATCATTCCACAACCGATAATGCCGAAACCGTATGCCACGAGAGACGCTCCTGATGCGAGAACACTGCTTGCTTCAAAGCGGCGATTATAAAGGGCCTGCCGCTCGCTGAACAGGCGCGAGGCAAGCGTCGGCCACACGCTGTGGAGCACGAAACAACGCAAGCTCCAGCACGGTTTTCTTGCAATCGGGGCGCGGCAGGGGTAGTCTGCTGGAAGGGCGGCGGACTCGCCAATCGCTCGAGCGACGACATCCCGCCACTCGCAACAGCAAAAGGCCATCATCATGCGTACTCTGCTCGCGTTGTCATTATCGGGTCTGATCCTCGGCGGCGTGGCGCTTGCTCCGGCGGCGGCGGAGGAGAAAGAGGTTGTCGAGCAGCCGCCGCGCGGGGCCGATCCTTTTGGCGGCGGCGGTGACGCGGACCCGTTTGGTGGCGGCGACAATCTTTTGGGCGAACGGGGCGCCGACCCATTCGGCGAACCGCCGGCGGAAGATCCGTTCGGGGCCGAGCCGCCGCCGCGAGAAAGGCCGGTCCCGCACGTCGATCCACAACCGCCGGTCGTCAAGCCGCGCCGTGAGGCTCAGATCAAGCTCGATCCACTCCCCCAGGGCGTCGGCCAAGCGGGACCGGCCAAAGTCGAGGATCATCTCCGCCGCCGTGTGACGATTTGGCTTGAGGATGAGCCGTTGGAGGAAGTTACCGGGCAACTTGCTAAACTGACGGGCCAGCAGTTTTACATCGATCGATCACCGCTCGATGAGATTGGCCTGGGAAGCGACAGCCCGGCGAATCTCCAGATCAACCATGGCATGCCGCTCGGCACGGCGCTGAAGTTCATGGTGCGAGAGATCGATCCGGACCTGACCTATTACGTCCGTGACAATGTGGTGGTGTTCACCACGCGTGACGCCGCCGCTCATAAGCTACAACGCTATCTATTCGACGTCACCGACCTCTTGCCGGTCGCCCAGCCACCGATCGTCCGCCATGTGTGGCGAGAACGGACGACCAGTTCCATCGACGAACCAGCCGGGAAATTGATTGATTTGATCCAAGCGACGGTCGAACCTGCGATGTGGGAGGAGGTTGGCGGACCCTGGTCGATCCGTCCGAACCAAGGCGTGCTGCTTGTCTCCGCGGGACCGACCGGCGTCGACCGAAAGATCACCGATCTGCTGGCCCAACTCCGCAAGTCGAAGTCGTGGGACGGTCGCGACCAGGAATTGCTAAACCACATGACCGAGCAATTCGCGAGTCCCTGGCAAGCGCTGGATGTGGCCGCTTCGCTGGACATGGACGAACAACCTTTGGAAGAGGTCGTCGAGTGGTTGGGCAAACAACACAAGGTCGAGGTGTACATCGATCGCCTTGCGTTGCAAGAGATTGGCCTCAGTGCCGACTCGCCCTGCAATATCCAAATCGACAACCTCCCACTCAAGGTCGGGCTGGAGCTGCTGCTTCGCGACATCGACCCCTTGCTCGTGCTGCGAGCCTCCGACGGCGTCTTCATCATCACGACCAGCAATTTTGACGATCGATACCTCGAATCCCGCGTGTTTCCCATCCGCGACCTGGCGGCAAGCGAAGACGAGGTCGAACAGCTTATCGAACTGTTGCAAGGATCGATCGAGGCCGACACCTGGGATGAAGTCGGAGGCTACGGCGGCATCGCCTACTTCGCGCCGGCGGCGGCGCTGGTTGTGTCACAGACGCCGGAGGTTCACAAGCAAATCCACGGCACGCTCGCGGAGATGCGGGAAAAGTTGGCTGCACGACCAACCCAGCGACCGGCCGCGAACACCACCACGCCGCCGCCGGCGCAACCAGACGAGGCCGCAAGTGCCGACGAATTAAAATTCGATCAACAGTGGCCGATTGTGGTCTATCACGTCGCACTGGAAAAACCATGGAGGCAAGTGGTCGCCGACGGCAAGACGCAAACGATTTCCGGCGAACAATACTCGCTGGAAGCGCTGCCCGCGTTGGTCGAGCGGCTGATTGGCAAGCAGCATTGGGAGGGAGAGCACGCGACGATCGAGTTGCTCGGCGGCCAGTTAATCATCCGACAAACCCCGGCCGTGCATCGCCGCATCGAAGAATTGCTCCGCCGGTTGGAGGTGCTTCAAGCATCGTTCAGCGGCGACTTCGGCAAGCGGGTTCCACCCGTGGTCGGCGCTGCGGGCCGCAACCCAGTGATGTTCGGCTTCTGAGGCTCCTTTAACCCCAGCCGCGGTCGCGGCTTTCGCTAGACGTTTGGCTCGGCCAACGACTCCCGCCCGCCGGTCAAGAGGCGCTCACCAATCGCTCAGGTATTCGAGCCGGTCTTGCATCGAGTCCGCTTTCAGCGTGTCGGCCAGGTGCAACAACCGGCGCACGCATTCGCCAATCGGCCGCTGCGCCGAGACGATGATGCCCGCATGGTGCCTGTCCTGCGACAACCACTTCGCGTGCAAGGCCGCGAAGTGCCCGACGTTGAACGAGACCAGCACGCGCTGCTGGCCGGCGGCCCCCGGCGACGGAACACGGTTAAGCTCGCCATGCACTTGCTCGCGCTGCGTGCTGGTATTAGCGGAACTGCTTGCGCTGCGCGGCTGGTATTTCCTGTGCCGCGAGGCCGCTACTTCCCCTTCGCCTCCGCCTTGGTCAATGCCCGTCAAGCGGCAGTATTCCGCCTCGGGAAGAATCACGTACCGCTGGCCATCCAACAGGATGCTTTGAATCGGTTCAGTCGTCATAAAAGCCGCTCCGGTGTCCGATGCGGTCTTTGGTCAGGCAGGAATGCCTGACCTACTTTAGGCGAAGTACTCGACTGCGTTCTGGAATAGCTTCAGGCCGTCGCCGATCAGGCCCCCTTCGTCGCGGGTCCAGCGGGGGTGGTGCGTGGGGTCGATGGAGCGTTCCGGGTGCGGCAACAGTCCCAGCACGCGGCCCGAGGCGTCGCACACACCAGCCACGTCGCGCTGCGAGCCGTTGGGATTCCCCGGGTAGTGGACGTCCGCGCCGGCTGCGTCCTGCGGCGCGTACCGCAGCACCAACTGCCCTTGCTTGTCGAGGGCGTTAAGCGTGGCTTCGTCCCGAGCGACGAATTTTCCCTCGGCGTGGGCGATCGGCAGGTACATTCGCTCGATTCCGCGGAGGAACACCGACTGCTCGCCGGCGACTCGCAGTCGCACCCAGCGGTCCTCGAACTTGCCCGAGTCGTTGGTGGTGAGCGTGGCCGGCGGGCCAACCCTCGCCGCTTCATCGAGCAACAGGCCGCTCTTAATGAGTATCTGAAAGCCGTTGCAGATGCCCAGCAGCAGCTTGCCGTCGTCGCGAAAGCGATGCAGCGCCTCGGCCAGGTGATGGCGAATCTGATTGCCGAACACGCGACCGGCGCCCATGTCGTCGCCGTAACTGAATCCGCCCGGCAAGCAGAGTATCTGGAAGTCGTCGGCCGCCGCCGGCGATTCGAGCAGGCGGTTCAAGTGCAGGGTGGTCGCCGCGGCGCCGGCCGTCTCGAAGGCAAAAGCCGTCTCGACGTCGCAATTGGTTCCCGGGGCGCGGAGGATAAGAACGTTCGGTTTGGGCATGTCTTTTGGAATCGCTTATTGGAGTCGCTTCTTGAAGACAGAAAGATGAAGGGAACAGAAAAATCAGAGGACGGAATAAAACATGTTCTTGCTGACCTTATTCTTCTCCAGCTTTCATTTTTCTGTTCCCAAGATATTTCTGTCTACCAGCGCAACGGGGCTTGCCAGGCTTCCTTCAAGTCGGCGATCGACTCTTGTAGAAGAACCTGACGGTTGGTGGTTATTGTTAGTGCATCCGTATCGGTAACCTCGCCGATTCGTGCGATCGGCACGACGTCTTCGAACACGGTCTCGAAGTCGGCCGCCGATTCCGCCGGCACCTCGCACAGGAAGCGACTGTTCGACTCGCTGAACAGTCGCACGTGCGGCGGCAGCGATGGATCGTCACAGGGCGCCGAGTCAACGTCGATTGCCGCGCCCAGGCCGCCCGCGAAGGCCATCTCGGCGGCGGCCACGGCCAGTCCTCCCTCGCTCAGGTCGTGGCAGGCGATGCACAGTTTGTCGTGAATGGCCCGATGCATCGCCGTGAAAGTCGCCCTGGCCATTTCGGCTTCTACCTTTGGTACGCTGCCGCCGGAGAGGCCGTTCACCAGTGCAAGGTGCGAGCCGCCCAATTCATTCTTGGTGACGCCGACCAGATAGAGCGCATTGCCCGCCGCTTTGAGGTCCATGGTCACGCAGCGGGTGACGTCGTCGACCTGTCCCATGGCGCTGATCAGCAGCGTCGGGGGGATGGCGATCGTCTGCTTTTCGCCGGCGGCGTTGAAGTAGCTGAACTCATTGTTGAGGCTGTCTTTGCCGCTGATGAACGGCGTCTGCCAGGCAACGGCCAGGTCGTAACACGCCACCGCGGCGCGGACCAGCGAGCCGAGCGTTTCCGGCTTCTCGCAGTCGCCCCAACAGAAGTTGTCGAGGATGGCGATCGTCGCCGTATCGGCGCCGACGGCGACGCAGTTGCGGACCGCCTCGTCGATCGCGCTGGCGGCCATATGATAGGTATCGAAATCGCCGTAGTGCGGGTTCATGCCGCATGAGACGGCGATGCCGCGATAGGAACCCAGCACCGGCCGCACGACCGCCGCGTCGCTCGGCCCGTCGTTGGCTACGCCGACCAGCGGCTTGATCACGCTGCCTCCTTGCACCTCGTGATCGTACTGGCGGATCACCCATTCCTTGCTGGCCACGTTGAGCGAACCGAGAATCGACTTCAGCGTCGCCCCAAAATCAATGTCTTGCGGCTCGACGGCCGGCGCCAGCGGCTGTTCGCCGCGCGGCTGGTAGGTCGCCTCTCGGACGACTGGCGGGCGCCCGTCGTGCAGGAACTCCATTGCCAGATCGGCCACCTGGTGGTCGCCATACAGCAGCTTCAAGCGGCCGGTCGGCGCGAAGCGGCCGATTCTGGTTGCCTCGACCCCTTCAGACGAACAGAGCCGCTCGAATTCCTCCCACTGAGTTTCGGAGACGCTCAGTACCATCCGCTCTTGGGCCTCGGAGATCCAGATTTCGGTATAGCTGAGTCCGTCGTACTTGACCGGGGCCTTGTCGAGCCAAACCTCGGCGCCGATCTTTTCGCCCATCTCTCCCACCGCGCTGGAAAACCCCCCGGCGCCGCAGTCGGTGATGGCGTTGTACAGCCCGCGATCCCGGGCGGCGAGTATCACGTCGGCCACCATCTTCTCGGTGATGGCGTTGCCAATTTGCACCGCCCCACCGGAGAGGCTTTCGCTTTCGTGCGTCAACTCGGCCGAACTGAACGTGGCCCCGTGGATGCCGTCGCGACCGGTCCGTCCGCCGACGGCGACAATGTAGTCGCTCGCCTTAGGTTCCTTGAACGACAATTCGCGAGGGATCAGTCCCACGTTGCCGCAGTAGACTAGGGGATTGCCCAGGTAGCGGTCGTCGAAGTAAATCGCGCCGTTGACCGTGGGGATGCCCATCCGATTGCCATAGTCGCGCACGCCGGCAACCACGCCCTTCATCACTCGGCGGGGATGCAGCACACCGGGCGGCAGCTCCTCGCGGGCGGCGTTGGGCGAGGCGAAGCAGAACACGTCGGTGTTGCAAATCGGCTTGGCCCCCATGCCTGTGCCGAGCGGATCGCGGATCACGCCGCCGATGCCGGTGTTGGCCCCGCCGTACGGCTCCAGCGCCGAGGGATGATTGTGCGTCTCGACCTTGAAGCAAATGTTGTACTTTTCGTCGAACCGCACGATGCCGGCGTTGTCGGCAAACACGCTGACGCACCGATCGTCGTCGCCCAACTGCTTGCGAATCGCGACCGTGGCGGCAAAGATGGTCTCCTTGAGCATATTCTCGAAGCGGCGTTCACCGACTGTGCCGGCGTCGTCGAGCGGACCGCGGTAGGCGATCCGTCCTGCCAGCGTCTTATGGCTGCAATGCTCGCTCCAGGTTTGCGCAAGAGTTTCCAATTCGGCGTCGGTCGGATCGCGGCCCAATTCTCGGAACCGATCGCGAATGGTCCGCATCTCGGCCAGTTGCAGATAGAGCTGCCCCTGGCGGCTGAGCTGCATCAAGGCGTCGTCTTCCAGTTCGCGAATCGGCACGGTGACCAACTCGAACTCGTACGAGGAACCAAGCTCCAGATGATCGAACGGCAGCGGGCCGACCACCACCTGCTCGATGGCATCGTTGGCCAATATCTTGGAACAGAGCCGCGCCAAGGTCGCCTCGTCCTGATCCGGGAGCCAATACTTCTTGAGCGTGCGGACCGTGGATGCCTCGATGCCGAAGTCGGCGATTGCGGCCAGCGCGCTTTGGGCCACCGGGTCCATCACGCCCGGCTTGGGAAGCACTTGCACCAACTGGCTGTATCCGGCGGGCGGAGTCGAAAGATCGGCGTCGCCGACCGCCGCCACGACGGTTCGCTCGACCACGCCGTCGGCGAACAGCTCAGCGGCCAGTCGGCGGATTTGCTCGGCGTCGATGCGGCCCTGCACTAAATAGCCGTGCGCGGCGCGGATCGGCACGTCGCTGGCGGAAAGCTCCAGCCCCAGGTCGTGCGCGTCGGCCACCACGGAGCGGCCCAGCAAATCGGGCTGGCCGTCGCCGGGGTAGATGTCAATTTCCCACAGCTTGTCGTTTGCTTCTGGCATCGGCGAGTATCTTTTCCAGCTTGTGATGATGGTCCAACTCGATCGCCTCCCGCAGCGCGGCCAGCGACCCCTCGAAGTGCAATAACGATTCAACGATGTTCTGGCGATTGGCGGCGACGATCTGCTTCCACATCTCTACGTCGCCGGCGGCGATCCGCGTCGTATCGAGCCAGCCGGTCGACGCCAACGACAAATGCCGATCGGCGGTCTCGTTGGCCAGCAGCGCGGCGATCATGTGCGGCACGTGGCTGACGGCGGCCAACGCTCGATCGTGAGCCTCGGGCGTCATCCGCTCGACCGCCGCCCCGAGCGACTCCCAAAACGAGGCAATGCGTGCGACGTCTTGCTCGTGATGGTTGGCCGTCGGCGTGACGATTACCTTGCGTCCGACGAACAAATCGGCCCGTCCGGCCGCCGGACCCGATTGCTCGCCGCCGGCCAGAGGATGGCTGCCGATGAACCGCACGCGGCCGGCCAATGCGCCTTGCGCGTCTTCGGCGGCGGCGATCTGCTCGCAAAGCGCCTGTTTGGTGCTGCCGGCGTCGGTGAACAGCGCCCCGGCCGGGGCGTGGGGGGACGCCTCGCAAACCTGGTCGGCGATGAGGCCCACCGGCGTGCAGAAGATGGTCAATTCCGCTTCTCGCACTCCCGAGGCCAGTTCGGTATGGGCCGTGTCGATGGCTTGCAGCTCAAGGGCCGTATTGAGCGACGCCGCGGATCGGCCGACGCCGATAATCGAGCGGGCGAGTCCCCGCGCGCGCAGCGCCAACCCGATCGAAGCGCCGATCAGTCCCACGCCGACGATCGCCACCGTATCCCAGCCCTGCTTGTCGATCGTCGAGGCCAACGGCTCTACTCTCCCACACGAATATCCCAACAATTTCACCGAATAACGATTGTAGCAAATGGAGACCGCCGCGCGGCAGTCCCATGGCTAGATAGCCGCCGTTACGCCAAACCCCGCTGTTTCCTGTCGCTGCGGCGACGAATCGGCTACAGTACAAGGAGCCACTCGGAAAGGTCCATGCCCTTGTTCTCCCATCACCGTATCCGCACCGCCGCGCTGGCCTCGCTTTGCGAGCGGCTGGCAATGACGCACGCCGCCGGAATTGAACTGCAAAAAGCGTGGCGGCGCGAAGCGGCCGGCGCCGGCGGCCGGGCGGGGCAGGTCTACAATCGCGTGGCCGACGATCTCGAGCGCGGCGAGTCGCTGGCGGACTCCTTGAGCCGCACCCACGATTTCTTTCCGCCCCTGTTTGTGGAACTGCTCGCCATTGGCGAGGCCTCCGGCCATCTGCCCGAGATGCTGCGGCATCTAAGGGAGCAGTACCAGATGCAACTCGACGCCCGCCGCACCTTCCAACTGGCGATGATCTGGCCGAGCATTCAGTTGGTCCTGGCGATTGGGATCGTGGGATTTCTGATCGCCGTGCTGGGCATCATCGGCAATAGCGCCGGCGGCGAACCATTCGACCCGCTCGGCGTGGGATTGATCGGCCCCAGTGGGGCGGCGATCTACTTCGCGATCATCTTCGGACTATTCGTCGTCGGCTGGCTGGTGGTCCAGGCGGCCAAGTCCGGGGGTCCGTTCGGGCGGTTCGTTCTCACCGTCGCCCGCCGACTGCCGCTGGCGGGCGGGACGATGCGCAGTATCGCGCTGGCCCGCTACTGTTGGACACTGGGTCTAGGACTGACCTCGGCGATGGAGGTCGCCCGAGCGGTCACGCTGAGCATCCGCGCCGCTCGCGATCCGAACCTGCTGCGCCGGGAGGCGGGCATTGTCGAGAAGCTGGAGCGGCGCGGGTCCATTAGCGACGCCTTCGCCGACAGCGGCTTGCCGCGCGAGTTGCTGCACGAGATGGATGTGGCCGAACACGCCGGCCAACTCCCCGAAACCTTGCTCGCGCAAGCTAAACTTTACAACGCCGAGGCCAAGTCGCGTCTGAACCGGTTGGCCGTGGCGGCGTCCTTTTTGTGTTGGGCGATGGTCGCGGGGCTGATTATCTTGGTGATCTTTCGGCTGTTCTTCACGTTCATCTTGGGACCATACCGCGAGTTCGGGCTGATCTAACGAACCCGTGGGGTTGCATTCGGCTACGCCGGAAGCGACCATGCTACAACTGCGAGAGGTTGTGATGTAGTCGCCATCGAACATCAGCCGGCAGGCGTTAGCCTCCGTTAGGCGCTACAAGCCGGCCCGCTGGCATCGTGCGGGTAGTACGGGCGGCACAGCGACAATGCGTCGCGAACACCTCTTGCCGCCTGATAGACGCGTTGTTTACGGGCCAGCGGAACCTATAATTGTTTGTTTGATATCTTTCGTAACTCGGTGCCCTGTCTCATGTCGCGCAGCAAGCAGATGACCGTGCCGGAATTCATGGCTCGCAAACAGCGGGGCGAGAAGATCACTCTGCTCACCGCCTACGACTACACCATGGCCCAACTGCTGGACCAGGCGGGGATCGAAGGGGTGCTGGTCGGCGACAGCATGTCGATGGTCGTGCAGGGGCATGGCACCACTTTGCCGGTGACGCTCGACGAGATGATCTATCACGCCGAAATGGTCGGCCGCGCGGTCGAGCGGGCGCTGGTGATTGTCGACATGCCGTTTCCGAGCAACCACCTAGGCCCGATTAAGGCGGTTGAAAATGCCGGCCGAATCCTCAAAGAGTCGCGCTGCCAGGCGGTCAAGCTGGAAGGAGGCGCCGACCAGGCCGATGTGATCAAGGCGTTGGTCTCCGCCGGCATACCCGTAATGGCCCATTGCGGTCTGCGTCCGCAGAGCGTGCATCAGTTGGGCGGGTACAAGGTGCAGCGCGAGGAGCAACGCCTGCTGGCCGACGCTCAAGGGGCCGCCGAAGCAGGCGCCTTCGCCGTGGTGCTGGAGTGCATCCCGGGAAGCATCGCCAAGAAGATCACCGAGAGCGTGCCGATTCCCACGATCGGCATCGGTGCGGGGCCGCATTGCGACGGGCAAGTGCTGGTCATCAACGATCTGATCGGACTGACCAGCGGCTACGTGCCCAGTTTCGTCAAGAAGTACGCGGACGTAAAAGCCGACATCCTGCGGGCGGCGCAGTCGTTTCGTGACGAAGTTCGGGACGGCGTCTTTCCGGACGAAGCACATCAGTTTCATTAGTTTCATCATGGAGGATCCATGACCCATGTCGAATCAACTCGCTCGGGAATCGAGTCCTTACCTGCTGCAACATAAAGAGAATCCGGTCGACTGGTTTCCCTGGGGTGAAGCAGCAATCGAGAAGGCCCGCGCCGAGCGGAAGCCGATTTTTCTCTCCATCGGCTACTCCGCCTGCCATTGGTGCCACGTGATGGAGCATGAGAGCTTCGAGAACGAGACGCTCGCCGCGAAGCTCAACGAGTCGTTTGTCTCCATTAAGGTCGATCGCGAAGAACGGCCCGACCTGGACCAACTCTACATGAACGCCGTGCAGGTGATGACCGGCCGCGGCGGTTGGCCGATGTCGGTGTTCTTGACGCCGGAACTCAAGCCGTTTTATGGCGGCACGTATTGGCCGCCGACCGCGCGGATGGGCATGCCCGGGTTTGGGGACGTGCTCGACGGCGTGCTCGACGCCTGGAATAACCGCCATGACCAGGTGACCAGTCAAGCAGATCGACTGACGGATTACCTGGTGGGCGCCGCCGAGCTGACCGGCTCGGCGGGTGAGGTCGATGTCTCGTTGCTGACCCGCGCCGCCACGCAACTGGAAAGAGTGTTCGACCGCACGCACGGCGGCTTCGGCCGGGCGCCGAAGTTTCCGCATCCGCTCGATCTGATGGTGTTGTTGCGGGTTTGGAAACGGACCGAGCGCGACGGCTGGCTCGACATGGTTCGTGTCACACTCGACAAGATGGCGGCCGGCGGTGTTTACGATCAGCTCGGCGGCGGCTTCCATCGCTACTCGGTCGACGAACGCTGGCTGGTGCCGCACTTCGAGAAAATGCTGTACGACAATGCCCTGCTGTCGGCCGTCTATGTCGAGGCGTATCAGGCGACCGGCGACAAAGCCTACGCCGACACCGCCCACGGCATTTACCAGTACGTGCTGCGAGAAATGACCGACCCGGCCGGCGGCTTCTACAGCACGCAAGACGCCGACAGCGAAGGGGTCGAGGGTAAGTTTTTTGTCTGGACCCCCGACGAGATTCGCGCCCTGCTGGGCGAAGCAGCCGGCGACACGTTCTGCTATGTGTACGACGTAACGGAAGAGGGCAATTTCGAGGGCCACAACATCCTGAACCGGCAGCGTCCGCTAATTGAGTATGCCAAGCAACTTGGCCGGGACGCAGACGAGTTGCAGCGCGAGCTTGCCGAATCGCGGCAATGCCTGTTGCAGGCCCGCTCGCGGCGCATCAAGCCGGCGCTCGACGACAAGGTGCTGGTCAATTGGAACGGACTAATGATCGACTCGCTCGCCCGAGCCGCCGGCCCGTTGGGAGAGGAGAAGTACCTCAAGGCAGCCGCGGCGGCCGGCGAATTTATCTGGGTGCACGTCCGCGACGAAGCCGGACGGTTGCGGCACTTGTGGCGCCGCAGGGCGAAGTTTGCGGCCTATCTGGACGATTACGCCGCCTTGATGAACGGCTATGTCTCGCTCTATGAGGCGAGCTTCGATGAGACCTGGATCATCCGGGCGTGCGAACTGGCCGACTCCATCTTGAGTGACTTCGAGGATGCCGAATCGGGCGGATTCTACTACACGGCCAACGATCACGAACAACTGATCGCCCGGCAGAAGGACGCGACCGACAACGCCACGCCCAGCGGCGGCTCGCTGGCCACCTATGGTCTGCTGCGGCTGGGCAAGTTGACCGGCGCAGGCAGGTACCTCGACGCCGCAGCGCGGAGCCTGTCGGTCAGCGCCACGCTGATGGAGGAGTCGCCGATGGGGACCGGTCAGATGCTGATGGCGGCCGACTTTTATCTCGGTCCGACGCCGGAGTGGGTCCTGATCGGCAATTCGCAGCAGTCGCCGACGCAAGAGGTGCTCACGCAAGTGCGGCGTCAATACGGGCCGAACCGCGTGCTGGCCTGCCGCCAGTCGATCGTCGAGAACGGCTCGCCGCTGGATAAACTATTCGCCGGCAAGGAATCGGACGGGCGGGAGCCGGCCCTGTATGTGTGCCAGGATTTCGCCTGCGAAGAGCCAGTGTTCGGCAAGGAGGCGGCGCTGGAGCGGCTTGGGTAGGATGGACATCATCGCCTGCTATCGGCGAACGCCGTTGTTGACCAACGACGACTGGCGAACCCGGTTGGATCCGGCTTTGCCGAAGCTGCATATGCTGCCTGCCAGTATGTGGGAGTAGGACGAGTTAGCACGTCAACACTGGCAGCCCTGCGGGACTGCCAGTGGCACCCGACAAAGGGCAAGGCAAGGGCAACGCTGGGGATTGGAAAGAAGTGAAGCTTTCGATTTGTACATTGCATTGAGAACTAGACAGTCTGAACGACTTGTTCCGACCGACTGTGATTTAATACGCCAATCGGGTTTACTAAAACAACTGCATTTTGAGGACTTTAATGAGGTTGCTCATCCGTTGCATTGGTGCGTTTTCCTTGCTTGGTAATATTGCAGCAAGCGATGTTGGAGATCGTGATGAGACTTCAGTTGATCTGGCTCGCTTGCAAGGGGTATGGAAAACGGTCGAGATTGTTTCCGGGGACGAACGCATCCAAACCGCATTCCTTGAAAAACTCACGGTCTCAGGAACGAGAGCGACTTTTGAGTCCTACGACGAAGGTCGTGCTTATGCGAATGTTACGATGAATGCTGAGGCGAACCCAAAAGAGATCGACTTTCGAGGTGGCATGGAACTGAACGAGGATTTCTTCCTTCACTATTGTGGGATCTACTCGATAGATGGAAACAGGTTAAGACTGAGTTTTAATCGAGCCGGAGGGAATCGACCGGATTCGTTTGAGACGAAGGGGAGGAATAAATCTATTTGGACGCTGAACAATCAGCGGCCGTGCTAGCAGCCCGCTCTTTCGATCTTGGTTCCCGACCACGATTTATGTTAATCTGCGGCTTACCGCTGGAATTCTAATAGGCACAGCGCGATAACCTCAGCGTCGGCATGGATGCCGCGGAGCGAACATTCAGGGATGAAGAACTTCGGAAGGCTCATCAAGATTGCGCTGCGCAATCGGTTGTCGGTTGCCGCCACGTTGGGCTGCGCGATATGCGTCGCAATCCTGTGGGGGGGCAATATCTCGGCCGTTTATCCGTTTGTGGAAGTGGTCTTTCGCGGGCAATCGATGCGCGACTGGGTCGACGGCGAGATCGCCAAGGCCAACGACAAGCAGCAGCAGCTTGCCCAGACGCTGGCCGACCTGGAGTCCCGCCAGCAGGCCGCACCCGAGGCGGGGCGGGGGGCTTTCAACACCGAGATCGATCTGACTCGCTACAATCTGCAGATGGAGCAACAGGCCGAACGGCTTTATGCCCGCCTGCGACCCTTCGTTCATAAATACCTGCCCGACGATCCGTTTTCCACCTTGCTATGGGTGGTGGCGTTTTTGGTGCTGGGCACCACCATCAAGCTGTTGTTCATGGTGCTGAGCACGATCCTCACCGAACGGATCGCCCAGCGGGCCGCCATGCAATTGCGCAAGACGTTCTATCGCCGCACGCTGCGAATGGACCTGGCCAGTTTCAGCAAGAGCGGCACCAACGAACTGATCAGCCGCTTCACGCACGACCTGGACAGCGCCAGCGTGGGGCTGCGGATTGTGTTCGGACGGGCGATCCGCGAGCCGCTCAAGATGCTCGCCTGCTTTGCCGGCGCAGCCTTCATCTGCTGGCGGCTGCTGATTATTTCGCTGCTGCTGGCACCGCTGGCCGCGTTTGGGATTCGCAAGTTGTCGAAGTCGATCAAGCGGGCCAATCGCCGAGCCATGGAGGAGATGTCGCAGCTCTACAACGCCCTGGCCGAATCGCTCTCCGGCATTAAGGCGGTCAAGGCGTTCACCATGGAACGGCACGAGCGGTGGCGATTTCATCAAATCTGCAAGCAGTACTACCTGAAGTCGATGAAAATCGCCCGCTACGACGCCCTGATCCGCCCTTGCTCGGAACTAACCGGCATCCTCACGATCTGCGTGGCGTTCATTGCCGGGGCGTACCTGGTGTTGAATCAGCAAACGCACCTGTTCGGCATTCGCATTACCGACCGGGAATTGTCGATTTCGCAGTTGCTGCTGTTCTACGGCCTGCTGGCCGGCACCAGCGACCCGGCGCGGAAGCTCAGTGACATCTTCAACTGCCTGCAACGCGCGTCGGCCGCCTGCGATCGGATTTACCAGATGCTCGATCGCGAAACGTCAATCCAACAGCCCAGCCGACCACTGCCGCTGCCGCGCCACTCGCGACAAATTCGCTTTGAGAACGTCCATTTCTCCTATCAAGAACATGAACCACTGCTGGAGGCGATCGATCTGGAAATCGGCTACGGCGAAACCGTGGCGATCGTCGGGCCTAACGGCTGCGGCAAGAGCACGCTGCTCAATCTGCTGCCGAGGTTTTACGACCCGAAGCAAGGCCGGATTACGATCGACGGGGTCGACATTCGCGACGTCCGGTTGCGAACCTTGCGCAAGCAATTCGGAATCGTGCTGCAGGAGTCGCTGCTGTTCAACGACTCCATCTACAACAACATCCGCTACGGCGATCCCTCCGCCAGCCGCGAGCAGGTGTTGCTGGCTGCGCGCAAGGCGCACGCCAACCGGTTTATTGATCAGTTGGAAGAGGGCTACGAGACCGTCGTCGGTCAGCACGGCAACCGGCTGTCGGGCGGCCAGCGGCAGCGGATCGCGCTGGCCCGGGCGATCCTGCGGGATCCGGCCATCCTGATTCTCGACGAGGCAACCAGCCAGGTCGATCTGGAAAGCGAGCAACTGATCCATGAAGCGTTGGCCGAATTCATGCAAGACCGCACCGCATTGGTGATCACGCACCGACTGGCCACGCTGACGTTGGCCGACCGCATCGTCGTGATGGAAGCCGGACGCATCAGCGACTTCGGCACCCACGAGGAATTGCTCCGCCGCTGCGAATTGTATCAGCGGTTGTGCCACATCGGCTTGCGCGAAGCGGCGTGAGTCGATTTTGGCACGTTGATTGCGTTACAGTGATGCGTCGCGCAGCGCGTGACGCCGTTTGACACGTTCCTGAATACGGGGTCGGAACAGAGACGAGGCACATCACGGGGCTGGCCATTGAAGAGGCAATTCATAGCTACCCCTAGTGGAAATGGTTGTGTCGCCGCGAGTTACAGAGAAGTCGCGGTAACCAGAGGAGACCTACCAAGGAACGCAGAGACGGCAACAGAGATCGACCGGCCGTAACGGGTCGCTCAACCATCAGGCGAGTTGAGAGCAGCAGCCAGACGCGCTCTCAACTCGCCTGTTCTTTTTGGCTGTATCAAAATGAAACATGTGTATCATATCGATACACTCAGTTGCCCCTCTTTAGAGCCGGATGGTGGCCGTCGTGCCGGTTAAGTCGGGGCTATCTTAGCCAATGGGACTTTTTTCCGGGAATTCCGTGTCATGCAGATTATTCGCCTGGATGGAATAATCGCGGGATTCTGCTCCGAATCTGATCTTTGAAGATTCTCGCTGCTGGCGAGCAAAGAAATTGCTCCAGACGTTCGTCAGCGGTAGGATGGATGTTTTCGGTGCTGCTCCGCTTGGCGTCGAGGGTTTCGACCGATTCCCGCGCCTGCTGGAAGCGGGCGGTTTCCAATGCGGCTTTTCTTGCCAATCGATAAGGATTTGCAATGTCGACAGTTCATCAATGTCGAATCGCAGGCCGTTTGGTTGCGATCGGTGCGGTTTTCGCTCTTGGCGTCGGTTCTCCGTTGTGGGCGCAGCCCGCGGTAACCGACGCAGTGACCGACGCAGCGGCCGAGCCGGCGGCGCTCAAGATGCCGGCGGCGGTATCGAACTTCGATATTCCCCAGGTTGAGTTCATCAATCAGAAGATCCGTCAAGGGTGGCGCGATTTCGAGATTCAGCCATCCGAGCCGGCCAGCGAGGAAGAATGGTGCCGTCGCGTCCATCTGGACGTGATCGGACGCATCCCCTCTTATACCGAACTCAAGACGTTTCTGGACGACTACTCGCCCGATAAAAAGGCCAAGCTGGTCAACCGACTGCTGTCGGAGGAATACGCCGAGGAGTACGCCCGCAATTGGACCACCATCTGGACGAATCTGCTGATCGGCCGCAGCGGCGGCGCGGATCGCGATTCGATGGCCAATCGGCCGGGCATGCAGCAGTACCTGCGGCGTTCGTTCGGCCGCAACAAATCGTTCGACCAGATGGCGCACGAGTTGATCAGCGCCAGCGGCGTCAACAAGCCGGGATCGGCCGATTTCAACGGCGCGGCCAATTATCTGGCCGATAAAATGGCCGAGGACGGCGTGCTGGCCACCAGCAAGACCTCGGAGTTGTTCATGGGCATTCGCGTCCAATGCACGCAGTGCCACGATCACCCGTTTAATAGCTGGAAGCAGAACCAGTTTTGGGAGATGAACGCCTTCTTCCGGCAGACGCGTCCCTTGCGTCGTTATGAGGGGGGCCAGGACGTTCAGTTCATCGAGCTGGTGGACGAAGATTTCGCCGGCGAAGGGGGCAATCCCAACGACGCGGAAATCTACTACGAGCAGCGCAACGGGGTGCTCAAGGTGGCCTATCCCGTGTTCACCGACGTCGACGGCACGCAAACGGAACTGGGCAAAAGCGGCTTCGTCGAAGACGTCAATCGTCGCGAGGAATTGGCCAAACTGATCGTCAATAGCGGCTACATGCCGCAGGCGATCGTCAACCGCATGTGGGGACATTTCCTCGGTTACGGCTTCACCAAGCCGGTCGACGACATGGGCCCTCACAACCCGCCAACCCATCCGGAACTGCTCGAGCGGCTGGGCGAGGAGTTCCGCGCCGCCAATTACGATCTCAAGAGTTTGATCCGCTGGATCGCCCTGAGCGAGCCTTACTCGCTGAGCAGCAAGTTCAATAGCGGCAACAAGCGGGACGATCCGACGCTCGGCGAAAAGCCAGTCTTCAGCCGCTTTTACCTGCGGCAGATGAGTGCCGAGCAATTGTACGAATCGCTGCTGGTGGCCACCCAGGCGCACAAAACCCGCGGCAGCTACGAAGAGCAGGAAGACGCCAAGAGCCAGTGGCTACAGCAATTCACCATTGCCTTTGGCACGGACGAGAACGACGAGGCGACCACCTTCAACGGCACGATTCCGCAAGTGCTGATGATGTTCAACGGCGACCTGATCAAGAAGGCCACCAGCGCCGAGAAGGGGAGCTTCCTGGAAAAAGTGGCCGCCACGCCCGGCGCCTCGCGCGATCAGAAGGTCGAGTATCTGTACATGGCCGCCTTGTCGCGCAAGCCGACGTCGAATGAAAAGCGGCTGGTCGCCAAGCTGTTCGCCGGCAACAATGTCGACGTCAAGGCGGCGGCGCAGGACTTATGGTGGGCGCTGCTGAACACCAACGAGTTTATCCTAATCCACTAGTGTGGAAATTCCAAATCCTAATATCGAAATCCTAAACAATCTCAAATGTTCAAAATCCGAATGTGTGTCGTTCAATCTCCGTTTCGGTCATTCGAATTTCGTATTTGTTTAGGATTTAGGATTTAGGATTTAGGATTTAGGATTTGGAATTTCAACCATGACCGGGACCGTCCCCGGAACCTACCCTGGAGAAAACCATCATGTATCGAGTCAAAACCCCCGCCGGCATGTCGCGCCGCCATTTTATGACCCACTTGGCCGGCGCCAGCGCGATGGCGATCCCCGCGGTGCAGTTCGCCAACAGTCTGTCGGTGCATGGCGCGGAACTGAAGAAGAACCAGAAAGCCTGCATCATGCTCTGGATGGGGGGCGGACCGGCCACGATCGATATTTGGGATCTCAAGCCGGGCAGTCCCAACGGCGGCCCGTTCAAGCCGATCGCGACCACCGGCGACATGCAGATCAGCGAGCACATGCCGCAGATGGCCGAGCAGATGAAGCATATGTCGATCGTCCGCTCGATGAGCACCCGCGAGGCCGATCACGGCCGGGGACGCTACTACCTACACACCGGCTACGTGCCGAACCCCAGCATTGAACATCCCAGCTACGGTTCGGTCGTGGCGCACGAGTTGGCCCGTACCCGGCCCGACCTGGAGATTCCGCCCTTTGTGTCCGTCGGCGGCGGCAGCGTTGGCCCCGGCTTTCTGGGCATGACCTACGCTCCGTTTGTCGTCAACAACAACGGCCAGGTCAAGGATCTCGACATGGGTCTGGACGACTGGCGGGTGAAGAACCGCATGGGCCTGCTGGCGGCGCTGGAGAACAACTTCATTCGCCAGGATCGCGGCCTGGCCGCCGAGGAGCATAGCAAGATTCTCGGCAAGACGCACGCCTTGATGACTAGCGCCCAAATGGACGCCTTCAAGATCAACAAGGAAGACGCAGCAACCCGCGAGCGGTACGGCGCCACCGGCTTCGGCCGCGGCTGCCTGATGGCTCGCCGGCTGGTCGAGACGGGCGTGCCGTTCGTGGAGGTCGATCTGGGAGGCTGGGACACCCACAGCGGCAACTTTACCTCGCTGGAAACCAACAAGCTGCCGGAACTCGATCAGGCGATGAGCGCCCTGGTCAGCGACCTGGCCGATCGCGGCATGCTCGAGTCGACCGCCGTCATCTGGATGGGCGAATTCGGCCGCACGCCGCGGATCAACGGCAACGCGGGCCGCGACCACTGGGCGCGAAGCTGGAGCGTGGTGGCCGGCGGAGCGGGCTTCCAAGGGGGCCGCACCATCGGCGAGACCAGCAGCGACGGCACCGAGGTCGTCACCGAGCCGTACACGGCCGAAGACTTCATGGCCAGCACCCTGCATGCATTGGGCATCTCGCTCGACACGACCTTCACCAGCCGCAGCGGACGCCCGATGAAGATCGCCAACGGCGGACGCGTCATTAAGGAGTTGTTTACGGCCTAAGCCATTCCCACGATCCGACGTTTTCCACGGCCTGAAAGCAAGTTTCGCTTTCAGGCCGTTTTTTTCTGGCAGCCCCGCGCCTACAATTCGGGCTTCGCGTAAAATAGCAACGGTTGCCTTAGGGAAGACTCAACATTAACTTCCCTGTTTGAACAGAAGAGAACAGAGAGAACAAAGAACTCGTCTCTCCGTTATCTCCGACTCGCTCTGTTGTCTAGGGTCGGACTTGATCAGGTTTGTTTTCTTCAAACAGGTCAACAGGATTATAAGAAACTGACAGAAAAATGCCGGACGGGACGTTTAGGCTCGCGCTAACACCATTTCTTGTCATTCATTTTTCTGTCGTTCCTGGAGCGTCGCAAAACAATGGTGGCACAAGGTCATTCAGTCGGCAATGTTACGGGTTTCTATTTGAAGTCAACTGAGCGGGTAGGAGGGAACAGAGAATCGCTTCTTCGTTCTCTCTGTTGCCTTCTGTTCAAACTGACGAAATCCAGATGTTATTTATGAGTCATTTCTTAGGTCTCAAAGCAGATGAACATTCCCAGCACGCAGTAGTAGGCACTCATGTGCCTCCATCCGACATCATTGCCTCAAGTTGAGCATAGGTGACGTAAAGCCGATACGGATGGCCTGGAAGTTGCTTGAAATCCCATCGCTGGTAGAAGGCTTTGGCAGCGTCGTTGAGGCAATCGAGAATCACAGCCACGAAGGCAAATGTCTCGCCGGCCTCATAGCAATCGCGCAATCCTTGCGCGAGTAGCAGTCGGCCGATGCCCCTTCCCTGATGCTTGCTGGATACGCCCAGCCACGCCAGAACTGCCACCGGCAAGGCGCGACGCGGTAGTTTTTTGGCAAGACGGGAAGGAAGGTCGCCAAAATCGATTTGCCCCGTCGCCAGCGTGTAGTAACCCACGATCTTCTCGCTGTCGTCCAGCAAGGCCTTGGTGACGGAAAGGTGCTTTTTCTGGTGTTGCCAGGCTTTCGTCCGCAGCCATGCATCGACCTGCTGTTCGCCGCAGGAGAAATCTCGTCGCGGATGGTCGCGCCGCAGCCGCTCCCATCGAAAGCCGTCCGGCAGTGCGACGACGTTCATGACTCGCCCCGCATGATTCGTCCTAAATCACGCTGAGGCGTAGTGAGTCTCGGGACGGCGCTCAGCGCAGTCCAGAATTCCAACTGCTCGTCAGGAGAAAGCACAATCGTACTTTGCTCGGCAGCGGAAACCTCGCGTCTTGCCTGGGCCACGGTTACCATGCGCACATAGTCGCTGATGCTCACCTTGCGTAGCTCGGCCGCCTTAACCAAAAAGGACTTGCTGTCCTGGTCGAGCCGCACCATCAGTTGCTGGGTCTTCGTCATTCGGCTAGCTCCGGCGGTTATTGCAGTCGCACTCCCTCTTGTAAAAGTGTATTGCAAAACGTAATACAATGCAATCGCCCCTTAGCTGTGCCTTGCGCGCACGCCCACCGAAGGGCAGCCTCGGCTGGATGCGCAGGCGCCAATCGGCCGGTTGGGGACAGTGCCATAACGGTGCCTTTGTGTGGGCCGAAAATTGGGGACGGGGGAAGGCTACCAGGCCATATTTTTCTGGCTGCCCCGCGCCTACAATTCGGACTTGAGGGGAATGGGGAATGCGGAATGCGGCACAAGCGATGCTCTGAGCTATCCGGTGCTCCAGCCGCTTGCGCCGCATTCCGCATTCCGCATTCCCCATTTGCATCCCAACGCGTAACGCTTCAGAGCAACTTCCACCCTCACCTCCCTCTCCTTCCCTTGCACGAAACCCTCCCCGAACATCCGTCGACCCAGCACGCTTCGACCTTGCGGCGCGTGTTTCAACTCGCCATGCCGGTGTTGGCCGAGCAGTTGCTCGGCGCGCTGGTGATGCTGGTCGACTTCTGGCTGACTGGTCACTTTCTCAGCCGGCAGGAGGAATTGGCCGCCATCACGCTGATGGCCTATTGTCTGTGGTTCTTAGGGGGCGCGGCGGAATTTGTTGGCATCGGCGCGACCGCCATGGTCGCCCGCTTCGTCGGCGCCGGCGACCGCAACAACGCCCGGCGGGTGACCAACCAGGCGATGCTGCTGGGGACGCTCTGGTCGCTGATCGTGATGACGGTCGCACTGCTCACAGCGCCGCTGTTCGTCCGCCTGATTCAACTCGAAGGGGAGACGGCCGACTTGGCCGAGCGCTATCTCTATCTGGTGCTGCCCGCGCTGACCGCCATCATGCTCACGCGGATCGGCATCGCCTGTCTCCGCGGCGCCGGCGACATGGTGGTCGTGTTCGTCGTGATGACGATCGTCAACGTCGTCAACATCCTCGTCAGTGCGGCGCTGGTCACCGGCTACGGGATCTTTCCGAATCTCGGCTGGGACGGGTTGGCCCTGGGCACCTCGGCCGGCTATGTCTGCGGCGCGGCGATCGTCATCGGCCTGCTGATTCGCGGACGGGACGGCCTGGCGCTGCGGCTGCGGGAGTTGACGCCGGATCGCGATCTGATCCGCCGCATCCTGCGGATCAGCATCCCCGGCGGGACCGACACCGTGGTCGTGATCGGCTGCCACCTGTGGTTCTTGAGCCTGATCTACCAGTTGGGCGATTTCGCCGCGGCGGCGCACGGCGGTGCGATTCGGGTGGAGTCGCTGGCCTTCCTGCCGGGGGCCGCCTTCGCCATGGCTAGCGCGACGCTGGCCGGACAGTA
>JBGTJT010000490.1:0-22501 GCA_041744995.1 Pirellulales bacterium
CCATTGAAGCTTGAAGCGGATCACCGTTTGGTGGGCGTCGATCGCGGCATTCCGCGATCAATTGATCGCGGCCCCATTGAAGCTGGGCGACCTGATTAACATCGCCACCTGGGGCGTGCCATTCCGCGATCAATTGATCGCGGCCCCATTGAAGCCGACGAAGGGAGCGAAGGGAGCGGCTCGGAAGGGTCATTCCGCGATCAATTGATCGCGGCCCCATTGAAGCGATCTGAGGCCGTACCCTGGCGACTTCGACATGCAGACATTCCGCGATCAATTGATCGCGGCCCCATTGAAGCATGAGCGGCCACGGCGGCGACGAGAAGCGGTCCGGCCATTCCGCGATCAATTGATCGCGGCCCCATTGAAGCTCGGCGGTTACCGTCGGCAGCGAATCCAAGTCTTCCGCATTCCGCGATCAATTGATCGCGGCCCCATTGAAGCAGGAAGTGGCTCGCTGGTTCAACCTGCCGCCGCACAAGCATTCCGCGATCAATTGATCGCGGCCCCATTGAAGCCGCCAATGCCTCCTCCTGCGTGGTCAGGCCGCCCTCGCATTCCGCGATCAATTGATCGCGGCCCCATTGAAGCCTTTGACAACATACGCGTAACCAGTTTGACGGAGGGACATTCCGCGATCAATTGATCGCGGCCCCATTGAAGCTCAATACTTCGCGTTCGTTGAAGTCGTCGAATCGCCGCCATTCCGCGATCAACTGATCGCGGCCCCATTGAAGCGTGGTCGCTCATCGCCCCGTAGCGAACCATGCCGTCCTGCTTTCCGCGATCAACTGATCGCGGCCCCATTGAAGCCAACGCATGTGCTGGCAGAACATGGCGACGAACCGACTTTCCGCGATCAACTGATCGCGGCCCCATTGAAGCGATCTTGGTGCTGCGGATGATACCAGTGGCATCACGACTTTCCGCGATCAACTGATCGCGGCCCCATTGAAGCGCGATGCAGCCGTCATCGTAAACCCAAAATAGCCTCGCGTACCGGATGGTACGCGGAGCTATTTTCGGTTTAGTGACCCGAGCCGCAAGTAACTTGCCTGAAAGGACATACGATGCTTCGGTCAGTCGTTGTGCGACGACGGACTAGCCAGCCGCCTGGAGGACTACGCAAGAGCGGTTATTTAGGCACCTTGGCCTTAGTCGCCGCGTTCTCCGACTGAAAAAGAGTAGCGAATCGGAATTCGCAATTTCTGTACAGAGACACGTACTTTCCTGAAGACCTACCGCCTGGACGACCTGCGTTGGGTAAACGACCGAATGGTTATTCGAGTTTTCGTCCCGAAGCAGATAGGTGCGACGCGCAAAAGTGCAAAGGACACGCCCACCTTATGCACTTCGGCGTGTCGGACCGATGCAGCTTTGCGCCTCGCGGTTGGGTGCTTTGCGCTAGATGATACCCAGCTTCACGTTCTCTTCGCCGCCGTCGAGCGCGGCTTTCTCGGTATCGAATTCGACCATACGGCCCGGCGTGGTCGTCGTGACGCCAGTGTTCGGATCGGTAGCCTGAGTATCCGGTTCGCGGACATACTGCCCGGGCGGTGTGATCAGCGACAGATACTTGCCGGCCGTCGTCGGGTCCGCCTCGACCCTGTAGTTCTTGCCGTTTTTGTTCACGATGCGTGACGCGATCATGGCTGCTCCTGCTATTTCTGCGATTCTTCTGGTTTCTTCTCGAGCGTATTTGTGGCCGCGAAGGTCTCATCGATCTCGACCGTGGTTATGGCGCCAATGTGCTGCAACACGATGAGCGCGCAGATCGGTACGGTCAGATAGCCGGTGGCCCCGGGATCTCCTGACGGGATGTACTTCTCGACGACTTCCGACACGTTGACGAAGCCGTGCGCGATCTCGTTGCGGATTTTGTTGATGGTCCGGAGCAGGCGTTCGTAGTTCAGGTCGATGCCGTACAGCCCGATGTAAATGTTGATGAGTTGGGCGAAGGTCCAGCGGGAATCCTTGCCGAATTTTTCCGGTCGAACCATCTTCTGGGCGATGCGCGCAATCATCGCCCGTTCCAGCAACAGGTGGTAACTGCTCAATAACCCCTCGGTCGCTTGGCGCGCGGAGGCTGGCGTAGTGGCAAGTAGGGGGAGGTTCGTTCGAATGCGTTGGTGTTTAGAGTTCGCTTGGCGTGGCGGCTTGTCTCACGAGGTCGGAAAGGAGCGGGATGGTGGCTTCGCCCGTCAGCCGGTCTTCCAGGAACTGCCAGAACGACACACCGAGTTTGCGGCACGTTTTCTTGAGGCTCAAGAACGTGTCGCGGCAGCGCCGGCCAAGGTCGCTGCGCGTGCCCCCGCTGACTTTGCGCAGGCGGGCATACTCGCGAATGTCGTTTTCCGACAGGTTGTTGTGCAAGGGGAGGTGGGGATGTTCCAGCACCGCCAAGAGTCCGTCCCGCTTGGCGTATAGCAATGCCAACGCTTCGTTCAGGGCGGGATAGCCGGTGCGCTGCAGAACCAGACGGTCGAAGTTGGCAGCCAGCCGCTTGGATTTCGCCGCGGTGGGCGCGGCGCGATAGCCCTTGAGCCGCTCGTAGAATTTCCAGATTTGGTCACGGACCTGCTCGACCGCCCGCTTGTGCTTCGGCGTAAGCGGAATCAGTCGCGAGACCTTGCGTTCGGCATGCACCCAGCACAGCCCATGGACAAAACAGCCGAGTTTGAATTGCGGCGCGTCGTCGCTGACCAGCCCCAGGTCGTCGTACCACCGCTCAGTCAACAGCGTGCCGCAGAGGGCCGCTTCGCAGACCCAGGTGCGATGTTGTTCGCACTTGATTCGCCAGCGGCTGAGTTGCCTGCAGAACGCCTCGCGCCCCGTGAAGCTCGCCTCGCGAAGCTCCGCGACTCGTCGCTGCAGCTTCTGCGGAGTCCCCAGATGCTCCAGGCAAAATCGCATCTCTTCGTTGATCGTGTAGCGTTCCTCGGGCTGGCAGAGCAGCCGCAGGAAGTTCAGCCGCGACTTGCTGTCGGTCGTGTGAAAGGAGGCGAAGAATTCGTTGCCGACGTGCGTGCAGACGGCGTTTTGGCCGCGATGCCGGGCCGACGTGTCGTCGGTGTGCAGCACGCCGCTCACCTCGCGCGCGGTCGGCAGCAAGGCGTCTTTCTCGGCGTGGAAGGCGTCGTGCCCCTGAAGCAGAATCTCGTTCACTTGCCCGGCCGAAATGTCGATGCCGTACTCCCGGAGTTGCTCCAGCAGCCGCGCTTGCGAGACGTGCGTTTGATGCACCTGGTACAGCACGAACTGCTTGAGCCCCACGCCGAAATGCCCCTTCACCTCGGCCGGCCGATCGGCCACCTGAAAGCTACCGTCGGGCAGGCGATATACGGTTCGCCGATAGCGTGTGTTGCACGCCGCGACGTGCAAGTCCTGCACGATGAAACTCCGATAGCCCTCGATCTGCGTGCCCGCGGGCAAGCCCTCGATCACCAACGGCACGTCCTGGTGTATCGGCAACGTCCGCGTCTTGTGTCGCTTCTCGGACCCCGGCCGCTTCTTCCGCGACTTGCCCGACTTCGGCGGGACTGGCTTCAACAAGCGGCTCGGCTCGATCTTCGGCCGCTGCGTGGTTCCCTTGAGCTTGTGAATCTCATCCCGCAACGCCTTCATTTCCGCGTCTTGCCTGCGGATGATTTCCAACAACGCCAGCACCAAGGGCGTCTGCTCGGCGGGCGGAATCGTCAGCGAACCAAGTTGTATCGGGACTTCCGTGCTCATACCGCACAGATAACCAGAAAACCGGCCCCCAAGGAAAGATCAATTCCGAGGGGTTATTGAGCAGTTACAACAGGTGGGCGTGCAGAACCTGGTGGAAGAGATCGTCGCCGTAGAACAATCGCTCGGCCCGGTCGATCAGTTCCGCGTCAAAGGTGCCGAGATCATCCGACTTAAGCTTGAAAACCTTCATTCTTACCCCGTTTGGATTGTGTGGCCAATTGTCCGTAAGCCCAACTGGGACAGCGGCAACCTCCCGAAAGTTCGTGATTTTTTCCGGCTGGCCGCGGGAACGGAGATCCGCAGGTGCGGTTCTGGGTTTATTGTCCGTCGAATTCAATTCTGTCACACGTCCGAGGTCGATCTGCGCCCCAGATCGAACCGACCGAGGCCGCCCTCTGGGTGGGCGGACGATGACATGCCCTCCTAAGTCCGATGGCAAGGCCCGAAGTCAGGAGATCGATTGCACGACGACTGCAATTTGTTGCCCATATGCCTCCTTTAACTGGTTTTCTATTTCGTACGCATCGTTGGCTCTTGGGCCGGTGAAGGTATGCACTGCAAATGCGAATTGATGAAGTTGTGTGGTAAAGACGGTGCCGGGTACAGGTGGGTCAGGTTCCGGACCCGTCCACACCTCCCCAAAGAATTCCATCCCTACTATCGTACGAGCGTGGTTTAAGTTGTATGCGTAAACTAGTTGATGAAGCTCACTTCCATTTGGAATGTTTGTAACGTCGGCACGATAGACTTGTGGATCGAACTTCATGGATGCGCCTCCTATCCGTTGGTCATGTGGGATGCGTTTGGTGATTGCGGCAGCAGACTAAGCGCTTCGTCTGTCAGATGTGCAGCAGGTACGTTCTTTTGATCATTCGCTTTGCCTTTGCGACTCGATGCCATCCGTCGATGATTACCGGATCGAATGAGGTTGCAGCAACAAGAAAGGGTAATGCACATCGATGCTCGGATCATCGGCAACGTTCGTCCTTTCACGACCTCTTCGGGACAAGCCGTGAAGATGTGGATCGTATTGATCCCGCGAGGAGTTTCAGAGTTAAGTTGTTCGCGCGACAAACATCCGACAGCGCAATCACCGCGATAATCAACACCGCCTCAAGGCTCAGCGCCCCTTGTTCGTCGCGATGGATGGCCGCAAGCAGCTTGTGAAATGACCCCATGGATCTCTTCCCTACTGAATCGGTCTTCGCCACGCCTCTGTATCTGGCTGCTCGGTGGATACATGGCCAACCCGGAATGGCCTCTCTAGCAGCCGTCCTTCTGCGATCCGTTGTTCAATCCGAACGTCCGTCAGACTGTTCTGTGGCTGTGCAGATGAAATCTCATACCAATGGATGGCACGCTGTTTCAGCGCGATGACCTCTGTTGCCGGCTGGTCTCCTGCCAAGGTCCACCACGCGTCGCCCACCTCGACGAGATCACCTACCTCGTTTTGTGCCGCCAAATCGAGCTTCGCAGCCTCAGCAAGATCTGGGTCACCACACTTAGCCAAATGCGGCAAGCCGCGGCTCCAATCATCGAGTACGAAGCAAAGCCATCGTCCAACTGTCAAATGGGCTTCGCTATCGCTTGGGTTCGTTTCCAAGTCTGCCTTGGCACTAATATATTCCCGGTGTTGAGCGTCCAATTGCCTCGCGGTTTCCAGCAGAGCTTGGGCATTCGCCCGTAGATGTCCCGCTTGGGGCCGGTTCGTCGCCTCGACGGCAAGTTGTCCAACTTGAACGGCGCGCTCAAAACGCCCTTCAGCCAAAGCGGCCGACATCAGCTTGTGGCAACCCGCCAGCATTTCACCAAGCGCGGAGCGTGAAAAATCGGCCTGGTTAAGCCCGTACAGTAAATCGAATCGTTCTTGCCAGGCGTCCATTTCAAATCGCAGCGCAGCTTCGTCCAGCGTTTGCGATGCCAGCTCAACGTCCTCGTCCTTTAGCGCTTGCGCCTTGGCCAACTCAAATAGGTAATATCGGACCGCCGGATCGACGTCAGCCGACTTGGCCAGATCGAGTAGTTCCCTGGCATTTCTTTTCCGATTGCCCTTTTGCAGCAGTTTGCCATCGGCCGCATTCACGGCGGACTCGGCGACGGCCAGTTCTTCATCTGTCGGTATAGGAAACCTTTCCGGTGCAGCCGGAAGCTCGCTCGGCTGGCGATCCTCAACGCCAACCGGTTCGCTCGTTCCGTCAACAAATACGTCCTCTACAGACGGTGCGTTCGCCTCCTGCGGCAAACTGGCCAGGGCATCGAATTCCGACGACAAGTCCGCAAAGCCCTGTGGCTGGTCTTCTGGCGGCGTTACCTCTTCCACAACAGCGGATAGGGGCGCTTGTGCTTCCTGAATTGTTGGCCGCCGCCTGTCGGCTGCTGGTCGTGGAGCTGGTTCCAATCTTGCCACTGGACCCACAGCTTCGACCGGCGCTGGCCGTTCAACATTTTCTTCGTCCGATCCAAGTTGCAACGCGAACACCACACAACCGGTGACAATAACGCCCGCCAAACCTGCCCAGAGCGCAATCGGTTGCCACCGTACCTGCCTGCGAACGCGCGGCGCATCGGTACTGATCGCGACTTCGGCCTCAGCGGCAACCGAAGTCACTGGCTTAGTCTCGTCAAAATCCCATCTTGTCGAAGCACGCTCACGCAACGAGTCGTCGTATTTCTGCTTCGCCGTCGGATTTAGCAAGCAGCCACGAGCGGCTGAGATTTCATTGAGCAGCTTCTGCGATTCCTTGGAGCGAATTCCGCCTTGAAACGAGCGGACGTGCGCCATCTGGCGGTCGGCTGCGCTCTCGATTACGTCGTCGCTTGATTCGAAGCGAGGGATGCCCAACAGCCGGTAGTGATCCGCCGGCTGCTCGTCGAGCGGTATCCCGAGCCAGACATGGTAGGGGTCAAACGTAGCTTGCGGATTGCTGATCATTACGGAATAACACCTGATGGCGGCGAATATTAACGTGGTTTGCTGGACGTGCCGTTGCGGAGTGTAAAATTGACCTTGTGAAACACGACGCCCGGCTCGGCCGCCCACAGGCCGAGTTGTTCGTCATTATTAAGGCTCACCAGCTTGTGAGAACTAATCGACGACTGCGATCCTCGCCAGTCAATCACCGGGGTGCCGTCAATGGTCACCAAGACCCGGACGTCGGACTCATCGACTTGCACCTTGATATGGCTCTTCGTCCGCTTCCGCGGCCGTAGCCTGCCTTTGGTAGCCGTCGGATTGCTTGCGCCTTGTTGCTTGTCGACCATTACGAGTTGCGTTAGGCCGCGATATTGTTCGTCGGTCAGCACCACGGCCCCGGCATTCTTGCCCAACGGCAGGATGACCGCCAAACCAGTGCGACCCTCGCCCGTCATCGAGAATTCCAGATCCACCTCGTAGCTGGCGCCACGGTCGATGATCGCCGGCAGCGGCAGCTTGGCGCCGGCCCCCAACGAAGCAAACTCGTTTCCGTTCCGCCCGAAGCCGGCGGCGGAGAACTTCTCGTTGGCGGCCAGCACCTGAAGCAGATTTTGCGACCCGCCGACGGCAAACTCACGCGAATCGGCCGCAGGACTTTCTTTCTCTTCGGTGGCCGGAGTACTAGTCTTTCGTTGCGTCGGCGCTACGACGAGCGGATTTTCCACGTCGGCCTCTGCTTCCTCGATCCGGATGGCCAACTTCTGTTTGATGAGTCCCTGAGTATCCGGCTGGGCGATCTTGTACCAGTGGGCGGCCCGCCGGCGCAGTTGCCAGCGGACAATGCCCCTGGAGTTCTCCGCCTGTTCCCACCAAAGATCGGCGATATCAACCTGTTGCATCGGGTCCGCAGGATTGGCCAACTCCAGTGCGGCAGTCGACTTCAGCGTCAGATCGTCGCCCTGGGCAATCAGCGGCAGGCCGGTACTCCAATCCCCCCGCACCAGGCACAGCCAACTGCCCGCCTTCCCGCAGGTGGCCGGTTCCGCCCCCGGATGTTCCGCTGAAATCAAGGCCGTGCCGAGACCGGGGAACTGTCGATCGAGGATGAGAATCTCCTTCTTGATCTCATTCGCCAGTTGGAGCAATTCACCGTTGTTGGCTGAATTGGCGACCCGAACCGCCAGCAGCGCCATATCCTGGGCAATCTTCAGGTCGTCGGCCGCGATGGAGAGCTTGACCGTATCAATGGCCGATTCGACGAGCCGAGCCTGATCGGCCGTCGACCTGGTATTCCGGCCGCTGCCGAGTTTCATCAGCAGGCCGGCTCGCACCTGATGCCCAAGCAGCTCAAAATTGTCCGCCAACAGGTCCGCCGCGCGCGTCGCCAGCGGGGCATTGCCCGCTTCCACGGCCAAGTCGGCCGCCGCCTGGAGCAACACGTACATTTCCGCGGGCACTGCCGTCAAGCGGCCCGCCTGGTCGAGCAGCTTCTCGGCGAATTGCGATTTCGCCTCGTTGCCCGTCGCGCGCTCCAAATCCCGGGCAAACGTCTCGCGGAACAGTTGATCGGCCGCCTGAATCGCCGTCTGCTCGGGCACGGAATGCCGTATTTTTACGGGTTCCGGTGGAGCGGGCTTGGCAACCGGCTTTTCCTTGGGCGGATTCTGCTTGGCGACCGTCTTGACCGGCGGCGCCTTCTCCTCTGGTTTCACCCGCACGACGAACTGCTGCTGTGGCGACACGCCAACACCATCGCGGGCGCGAACGACAAACAGATGTTCGCGGCCGGCGTCCTGCTTGGGAACCTGAAAACGCAGCACGCCTGTGTTGGCGTCAAGTTTTGCCGCTCTCGGTCCCCCCAGCATTTCATAGCTGATCGGTTGCACCGGCAAATCGACATCCGTGGCTGAGAGTTGAAGATAGACTTCCTGTCCCGCATCAACCAGCAGATCGCTCACCGGCTGAAGCACCGGCGGTTCATTGACCTCCTCGACGCGGATCTCCATGGTCACATCCGCCGTCCGGCCGCCAGTAGTGGCGCGAATTCGGACGGCAAAGCGACGGCCGCCGTCCTCCTCGCCGGGCGTCCAGCGAAGCTTGCCTTGCGGATCGATGAACATGTCGGCCGGCGCCTGATCCAAGAGCGTGTACTTGATCGATCCGGAAGCGGCTTCGGCATTCGCTACAGACAGCGGCACGGACAACTCTTGGTGCTCGCGAACGGCCTGTTCCGGCGGCAGTGCAAGTGTGAGTGGCGCTGTTGGAATGGAAGTCAACTCGATGGGTCGGCGGGTTGGGGGCGCCTTGGCCTCCAACTCCTGTGTGGCGGGGCGCATACTGAAGACGGCAAGTCCTACAAGGAACAGCAAGGCAATCGCCAACCCGGCGTACCGCAGGTTCTGATGATGCGGCTCCAGACGAGTCCAGAACTCCGCCAACTGCGAGGGTTTCGTATCGGCCGTGGGCTTTAGCGATGGCTTCTCGCCCGGATTCTCTTTGACTGGAGTTGCCACCTGACCGTTGGTCGGCAAGGCCGTTGACGGTGAAGCTTCGTCATTCGGAGCAGATGCTACCTGGTAAAGGTCGTCATCCTCGGCAGGCGACTCTGTCGAAACGGTTGGTTCGTCTGCCGAACAATCCGGTTGTGCCAAGCCACTCGGTTCCTTCTCGGGGATCGTAGCCGGCTCACTCAGCGGTGATAGCGTATGTTTGCCAATGCCGCTGGCGCTCGCGAAGAACTCCGCGGCCGTCGGCAGATGTCCGTTCTGCGGCTGTGGGTTGTCCGTAGTCGGACTCGACGTGGTAGGCGGTGAAGGAATCGCCCCATTCAGTTTTTGCAGCTTGGCGTCGTAGGCCGCTTTTAGCTTGGGATCGCAGAGACATCGCTTCGCAGTGAGAAGCTCATTGATAATGCGACCCGCCACGTCCCGGTGTGAACCGGTCATGTGCGGTTCGAGCACCCGAACACGTTCCGCCGCAGCCGACTCGATCGCTCGGCAATCGGTCTCAAACTCCGGCAGGTCCAGCAAGCGGTAAAAGCTGATCAACTGCCCGTGCGTGTCGATGCCGAGCCATTCGCAATATCCGTTGAATCCGTTGTTCATGGTTGCCTCGTTTGGCTAAGGGTACGTTGCCAAGCTGCCCTTCACCACGCTACCCAATCGTCTCGTGCTACTTATGGGACAACTCTTCGCCGTCGTCGGGTTTCTTGTTGTCCCACGTATTGATCACCGGCGGCGTCACCAGACCGTGCGGCGCGAGTACTTCGTTCAGCCGCGATGGCGTAATGAACCGCAGAAACGCCTTCGCCTCGGGCTTGGCGTGCTGCGATGCATGCAAGGTGTACGTTCTGGCCAGCGGATATCCCGCCGGTACCGGCTCACCCGCTACAATCGGCTGGGCTTTCTTGCCGGCAATCGTCATGGGCACCAGCCGTACCGCTGTCGTTTCTTTAGGATATTGGCTCAGGTCGACGATCCCGATCGCAGCCTTGTCCCGCTCCACGGCCTTGATGATCTCCTCGGTATTCGCTTTTGCCTCATACGCGACCTGTCGCCGCTCGACGCCGATGAGATTCTGAAACAAGTCCATCGCCGAGCTGTCGCTCGCGGGGCCGATCATTTTGAAACTAACGTCCCGGCCAGGCCATTTGGTCAACCGGCCTTCGTAGATCATCTTCAGATCGCTCACCAGAAACTCCTCCAGGTCGTTGTCGGGATGAATAATCACGCCCAACGTCCGCCGACCTAGTTCCACACCTGGCTCGTCCTGTTGGGAGGCATTCTTGTCGACGAGGATGAAGTCCGTATGGCTGTTTTCAGTCGTGAGGTTGCTCGGGTCCGCAACCTGATAGCCGATCGCAATTGGCTGTTCGTAAAACACGAACGAGTGGGCCATCAATTCCAGCAACTGCCGGCCGCCGGCGACCCCCTTAACGGAGACAGTCGGCGCTTTGCCACTGCGGACGATCTCCTGACGCTTCTTCGCGTCGGCGGCGATCAGGTCGTAGCCGGCGAACATCCAATTGTCGTGGGCGATCTGGACGCACTCGGGGCCGCAGGCGAATTCGGCGAACGCGTCAGACATCGGATTCAGTTCCGGGTGCGTGTAGAGGAACAAGTCCTCAACCAGCGGATATTCGTGCGAGAATATCTTGTCCATGCGCGGCGGCACGATTGGTTCGCCCTCGCCCTTGGTGATGCTGATCATCCTCACGTTCTCAAATGGCTCTTGCTCCAATAGGGCAAAGCCGATCGCGCCGGGGTTCTTGGCAACGTAGGCGGCTATCTGAGGGCCGCTGTCGAGTCGTTGCATACTGCGCGGGAATTCCTTGTAGTTTAACACCTGCCGGCGAAAGATGGCCGGAGCTTTCTGCGTTTCCTTGGGACCGACCAGCAGCACTTCGCGGCCCGTTCCCCCTTCGACCGCCTTCCACCGCGGCGCTTCGCCGATGAACACCTTTTCTAGTTGCTCGTAGGTCATCGTCCGCACCGGGTTGCTGGGATGCACCAGCACCACCACCGCGTATTGGCCCAACAGGAACCGCCGCGGCTGCGGGCCGTCCTCGGGAAAGTACTCAGTGCGAAACTGGTCAAGCTTGTGCGGGAGCGTATCGGAAAAGGCCATCACGTCGTAGCCTTTGCTGGCCAGGTGCCGGAAACCGACCGGGTTGGGATTGCCGGCCACCTTCGGTTCAAAACCGTGAATCTTCTCAAATTCCTTGGCCACTGCGGTCAGCGTGAAATAACCGGAATAGCTGCCACAGACAAGCAACTCCCACGGCCGGTCTTCGGCGTGTCCTTGTTGCGCCGTGCCCAATGCGGCCGTCAACGCGGTGAGGCTGATCACCAATGCCGGTCGGAAACACGTCGTGAACTTCGATTTGGCCATGGATTGACTCTTCAGATTTTGCGTGATTTGGATTCGAGTTACAGTTCATCCCACGGAATGTCGACTCTGCCCGCCTCGTAAGCCCGGCGGTAGCGCCATTCGTTGTAGACTTTGCCGTCTGCGCCGTGGCGGAGTTCCCCTTTCTGCAGGCCCTTGCCCGCCTTGTTGCCGTGGATCATAAACTTGTTGGGGTTGTCCCCGCGGACCAGTTCGATGATGTTGGTGTAGTCGTCGCCGTCGGGGTTGTCGTCGGGGCCGTAGTCGAGGTGGCCGAAGTGCTCCATCTCCCAGGCGTCCGGCAGGCCGTCCCCGTCCTCATCGCCGCTGACCTCCAGGCTCCCGTACAACCGCATCTCAAGCGCGTCGGGCAACCCGTCTCCGTCCTCATCGCCCGACGTCTCCAAGCCATGGAAGAAAGTCAACTCGTAGGCGTCCTTCAGCCCGTCGCCGTCGGTGTCTTCGGGGTCGGTTTCAGGTTCGGCGACGATCGGTTCCGCAGACTCCGGCAGCGGGGTGTCCTGCGGCGCGTCACGAGGCCAAAGGAAGTAGGCACCGATGAGGACCGGCAAGGGCAGGACAATCAGGATGCGGGGGAGGTTTGTTTTCATTCGAGTCTAGATCCCTTGTCGCATATTAATCGTGGCGTGGGTTAGCGTGTGGCTAACTGCATGAGCATGGCCACTATTTCGCGGGACGGGGAAACATTGCCGCAAGTAAAGCAAGAGTCGAAATTGGTTCGTCGGTGTTAATAATGACGTTCGCGCTGAGCTCAGCATCGTGCGCTTCGACAGACGCGTTTTGCAGTCCTGTATCAGTTTCGCGCAACGCCCTGTCCATCTGGTTCTCCAAGAACTCTACATCTCGAAACTTATCCTTTTCACGTTCCGTGAATTCTGGCCAGTGGTTCTTGACACGTGCCAAATATGCTTGAAGCTGCTTCAGGGCTTCTCTCAATTCTGCGGCAGCAACCGTGGCCTGCCGCGGCCCTTCAAAGTCAGCTGTGAAACACACGTCCAAGGAAGTTGGACTAGAACTGAAACTCAGTTCCCACGTATTGGCTTCGGACAACGCAGAGAGCGGTCCAGTCGCGAACCTGTCACGCATGACCGACGAAGTGACATGAACAACGAGGAGAGCATCCTCAGATTTCGAGACCGCATCATTGAGCCGAGCAGGATGCTTCTTTTTAAGGCCGGCAATGTAACTATTGAGGTGACTCGCCAAGCCAACCGCAAATGTTTTATGATCTCTAAAATAGATCGAGTTTGCAGTGTCCTGGCTGTACAAATACGTTTCCCCAGCAACAGCGACGTCGATCGAATTGGGGGCAACCCTTGCCACAATTGCGTCCTTCGGAACAGGCTCACTCAACTCAAAGACAACAACCAACTCTTGACGGCCTAGATCCAACAACGCCACCCTTTCAATATTTGCGCGATCCAACCCAAACTTTTCCTCAAGATCATTGCTCCACCAAAGCGGCACTATCGGATGTGACTTGGCAAGTCGCTGCAATGTCTTTGCTTCCGGGCCTTTTGTAAACGCTTCTTTGACATTTAGCACAGCCACAAGTTGTGAGTGGGCGGGAACAATTCTAACAAAGACATCGTCCGCGACTTCATCTCCTGATGCCACCGGCCCCACAGCCATAACAATCAAGAGCACCGACGAGCCAATCGCAATTTGGGCATTCATAGGTTTGTACCTTGGTGATTCCTACGTGAAAGCGTCATATCTTTACACAGCGTTAAAAGTCCGCCAGCAAAACTAATCGGAAAAAGTGAAGCAACCACCACCAGGGTTCCCATCAGTAGTTCGTTTTGGATACGCGCCGCATCGAGCAGTGCGAGGGAGGGATAGCCTAAAAGCATGACCAGCGATTCCCCAAAAAAGAAGAGCCATGGAAACAAGGCTGCATTCTCAAGCAACGTCCTCCCGCACCACTTTCTATGTGATGCAAGCGTTGACCAGAACGTTGCCCATAAGTGAATCATGAATATCGGAGCAATCCACCAAGTGATACGGACAAATAAATCTGACTGATAGGACAGCACTACGAACCAGATTGCGAACACTGCAACAACAACCTGGATCGGTTTGTATAGAACTCGGGGAATCACTTTCAAGAAGATCATAAGCTCCCAGCTTCCCAAAGCTAATGCATTGCTCCAGATCAATACGGCGAGTGACAGTTTGAGGTAAATGTTATAGTCAACTCTCGCATGCCAAAGTACACCCCAAAACACCACGACGAAAAAGGATGCAATCGCGAGTATTATTAGAACGATCCTGTCTATAGAGAATGCCGAGTAGCCTGACACGTGAAGCACCTATTCAGTTATTCCCAAGGAAGCGGAGCGAGGTCGGCTGGAGTAAGATGCTCGACCCCACCGCTTGCCCCTCCAAGGTATGCCTTGCCCTTATATGCCTTTCTTGGTATGAACTTCGACCATGTTTGCGACCGCCCCGCATCAAAAATCACTCCTTTGCTTAATCCTGCCCCGATATAATATCCCTTCAGATTGGCTTTGATGCCGTAACCCGCTGGATCGTGTCGGCCGATAACAGGCAAATCCCACGCAGTGTTGCCGTTGCTTCCAAATATATATGTGGCTTCGCCGCCACATGATAATACACTGGCGAAGCCGCCATACCCCGCGCCTACACGCCCCTTGTTCAAAACGTACGCTTCAAGGTGTCCATCAGCAGTAAATAAACCCTGCTCAGCCTTAAAAACAAGCTGATCACCATGTAGGAAAAAAGTCTCAGTACTGGTCTGGCTTGACCGCATTAGGTGGACTCCTGCAGACGACTTGCCGCCCTGACCGTTCAATCCGTACAAGCTTCCATCAAGTCCCAAACTTTCCTTCAACTCTGGACTCAAGCGATTAATAAGCATCAGCGCGCCGTCGATATGTTCAACATGCTCCGGGTCCGATTTGGAGTAGTCCGCCGCGACATTTATGCCGACGAAACGAGTGTCCGTTTCAAGAACCTGGGTTCGATCGGAAAACACTCTCGTCTCTTTCGTTCGAAACCGAGCGAGATCGACTTGTAGGTTCGACTGCGCCACAGGCCGAAAATTCCCTTTCTCATCATACCAACGCGATCCAAATGTTCCCAGTACTGACAGTCCACGGTTTTCCCCGGTCGGCGTCGTACTTCTTGATGCGGCTATGTCAACATCTACAGCGGCCCCCTTTCCGTTCACCGCATCAGCGAAGGCATCGAGTGAACCGTTTAAAACTGCGGTAGAACTCGCCGTGTCGCCGGTCAATAATCCCCGACGATTGCCTTCGAGTCCATTGCGCCACCAAAATGCCAAAGTCGTGAATGGGTTCAAACTTGCTCCATTTTCATTTGGCCATAGCCATTCTTCCAATCCCCATGGGTCCATGCTGTTCATCGGGTCATTTGCCACGAACGCATACAGATTCAACCCGCCCTCCTCAGCAATCGGATCACGATTCAACCACCGCCCTGTATCGGGCGCGTAGTAGCGATACCCGTAGTAGCAAAGTCCAACCTCGGCATCGAAGTACTTCGTGCTGAATCGCATCGGATTCTCTGAAGCGAAGTCGCCATCCGTCGTCAGCACTTCGCCGAAGGGCGAATACTCATAAGCGGCCGCGACCGTACCGTCAGCGGCGTTGACCAGGCCCGTCACGTTGCCGTTGTGGTCGCAGGTGGCCCAGTAGGTCACGGGCGATTGGCCTGTGTGATCGACCACCGCCAGCAGGCCGCCTATGCCGCCGGCGCCTTGCAGCGTGCCCGACTTGTCGATGCCCCAGATGTAGCTGCGAATCAGGTCGTCGGTGGCGTCTAACTCGGCCACGAGCAGCCAGCCGTCCCAGACGAACTTGATCGTCTCGTCGGGCTGCCAGCCGCCGTCCCACCGGTAGACCTCCTTCTGCGTGCGGCGGTCGAGGGCATCGTACTCGAACACTAGACGCACCTTCGAGTCGTCGTCGGTAATGCCTGAGCCGGTCTTGATCTCCACCAGACGGTTCTTCAAGTCCCAGGTGTAGACGTAGATTGAGTCGCTGAGCAGATTGCCGCGGGCGTCGTAGGTGAGTTCATTGTCCGACTCGGCGCCTTGCGGCAGCCGCACCGTGCGATAGGTATCGGTGCAGACAGGCCCCTCGGACGTTGCCTCAATCTGGCGGATCATGACAACCTGGACCAGCGCGCCCTCGCTATTGTCGATTTCCACGACGCCGTAGTAATACGCGCCGTCCCGCACCGTCGGCTGACCGTCGACCAGCACGGTCTGATCCGCCGGGGCGTACCCGCTGATATGCACCACGCCCGGCGTGTCGCGGTCGGTCACCTGGTTGAGAATGTTCGGCGTGTAGTCCGAAGCATCCCCAAACCCGCTCCGCGCCTGCTTGGTAAGCCGATTGCCGATTCCGTCGTAGGTATAGGAATAGTAGTCGCCCGGGCGGGCATTTGAGCCGTTCTTGGCGTTGGCGAACGCCAAGTGGTCCTTGGGCGTGCTGAGAGCCGCGGGCGGCGTCGGCGTGGTCGCCGAAGCACTGTCGGAATAGCCCGCCCAGACCAGGACATTGAAGTCGTCGACGTGAATGTTCGGACTGGCCACGCTGGACGGGGCCATGAAGTATAAGCCGCAACTACCAGCCGCCAACTGGCTCGCGTCGTCGTCGGTCGCTTCGAGATTCCAGCCGCCCGGCTCGGTAGCGCCGTCGGCCCATACCTTGACCTTCAGGTCGGTCTCGTCGCCGGCGGTCACGACCAGCAGGCGAAGCCAATACTTGGTACTGGCCGAGATCGTCACGCTGCCGGCGGTCGTCAGGTTGCTGCTCGTGCCGGCATCGACGCGGCGGAGACGAATCTCGCCGTCGCCCGCGTCCGCCACCAGGTACGTATCACTCGAGCCGTTGCCGAAGGTGGTCGCCGCGCCGAAGTTGCCCCGGGCGACCAGCCCGAACCGTTCGGACGCGTTATCCAACTCAAACTGGACCAGTAGGTTCACATCCTCGGCGGCGGCGACCGCCTGGTAGGCGATGATCTCAGCCGCTTCGCTGTTGGTGGTAAAACTGACCTCGCCCCGGTTACCCTGGATGTCGAGATCGCGGGTCTGCCCGCCGCTGGAAGAGTATTCCTCGACCTGCCACCGCGCGTCCCACGGATCGTCGTCGTCACCGGTCCAGTCGTCGGCGCGATTCGCACCGTTCACGGCCCGCACGCGATAATGTCGGGTCGTGCCGGCCGCATGACCGGTGTCGGAGTAGCAGGTGACGCCGGCCGCGACCGTGGCGATTTCCGCCCAGTTAGTGGTGCCATCGTTGGACCGGTCGATCTTGAAGCCCTCTTCGAGATCGTCCTCATCCAGCCAGGCAAGGTCGATTCTGGTCGGCGTGACTGGAATGGCCACAACTTTGCTCGGCGCGGCTGGAGGATCGGTATTGCCGACCGGCGGATAGTTCGGCACAGCCGTGGGATTGACCGAGCCTCCGTTGCTGGGCGCGGTTTCTCCATCATAGCGGTAATCCCAGGCGAGCGAGCGACCACCGGCCAACGAGGGGATATACAGTTCCGTGGAGTTGCTCGTGATCTGATCGTTGTTGTTGTAGCCCAAGTCGCTGGAGAACAGGGTCGTCGAGCCATGCACGAAGTTGAAATTGTCGAGTCGATTGGTGTTCGACTCATAATTCCGGGTGAGCGTCATGTTGGCGGCGCCCTCGCCGTCATCGAAATACTCGACGTTCTTGGGCAGATGACTGTTCGACTGGTAGTGCTGCTTGTAATAGAACTTGTCGTCGATCTTGATGCCCTGGAAGCGGCCCGCGTCGTCCCAGACGTATTCGTAGGCAAACAGGTCCGTCCCGCCATTCTTGAGCGCCATCGACTTCCGACGGTTGTCGCTGTCGCGATAGTCGTATTGGAGCGTCAGCCCGGCGTGCGGGATCGATTCGGTCTCGATAAGATTGTAGCGCTTGTAGGTGTAGGCAATCTGACTGCCTTGCGGTCCGATATGCGTAAGCCGTTGCCGCTCGTCCCAGCCGAGCCGGTAATCGATCGTGGGAGACTGACCTGGCTCCTGGTAGACCAACTTGGTCAAGTCGCCGTTGCCTGAATCCCAAGTCGGCACGATCTCGACGCCAGGTTGGGCGTCTTTTTCCAGGCGTAGATCGCCGTCATACGTGCGCGTGCTGACGGTCACTTCGTCCGCCGTACCGTCGGCCAATGTTTTGACGTGGGGCAGAGCCGTTGCAGCGTAGTAGGTCTGCCGCGTCTTAGCGGGATTCTGAAGTGTTCCCGGTCCGGCCGTCGTGTCGAGTTTTATCTGTACCGGCCGATCATCTTCGGTGTCTTGATCGTGATTGTAGATTCCAGCCCCGGAAGAGTTCGTAAGCTGGGCTTTGTCGCCGTAATCGAATGCCTGCAGGTGGCCGTCGAACCGCTGAATGGAGGTGGGCTTGAGGAACTGGTTGCGGGCCTTAATTTCGTAGAACCGACTATCGGGCAATTCGGTCTTGTCAATCTGGCCTACGTTGTTGAGCGTGAATGTCGTATCGCCGGTCCGGTCGCTGCGTTTCACGATCCGGAATAGGGCGTCGCTCTCGAATTCCACGGTTTTAATTGCGGTATCGCTGGCATCCTTATCGACCACAGAGTCCAATTCGCCTTTGACGTAGCTTTCGACTCGTTTCGAGCCGTCCGCGAATTCGGTCGTGACCGTCCAATTGCCGTTGCCGGTGTAGCTGGTATCGGATGCGGTTTCCGCTACGGATCCTCCATTTTGGAGCTTGTTGAAAACGGCAAAACTTGTGAACGCGGTTTCGCCAATGGAAACACTGTTGTTGGCCCCATTCTCCGTATGAACTGTAGTGGTCCAGAGTCGTTTGCCCGAGTCAATACTGTGGACTCGCGTAATCTTCAATTCGGAATCGTCATCGTAGGTCCCGTCGTCATTCTTATCGACAAAGGCCTCAGTTGCGTAATTCCGGTCATCGTTGTAGGCGGCGCGCGTCACGATTCCTGCCAAGCTGGTGGCCTTAAAAGGCCGGGCTTTGGAGTCGAACTCGACCGTAGCAACATTGCTAGTTCCCGAACGTTCCGCGCGATGTTTCTGACCAACATGGTTGACGTAGGTCGTGACCCAGTCGTTCCCGCTGTTGGTACTGACCTTGGTCCACTGGCCATAAGTTTGGCTCACGCCATAGTCGTACTCGACCCCGTACATGGTGTCGTGTTTTTCTTGGGTAGCGTGATCAAAGTAATCCTGGTTGTTCTTGACTCGGCCGTCCACAAAGATCGTCTGCTCGCTTTTCTTGCCGTGTGGCCAGGTCGTGACGATTTCCCACTCGTGCTTGTCGGTGACAACGTGGTGAATGTGGTTGTAGTTGTGGGTGGTCGTTTTCGATTCAGCATTGGTCGTTTTGTACGCGCGGCTGAGAATGTCATACTCGGCGGTTGTAGTGATAGTCAGGTCGGGATAACCCGACTTCTTACCGAAGCGGGTCTTCTTGATGACGTTGCCCAATGCGTCGTAGTAACGCGTCGTCAGGATGTACCTTGTGTCGTCGTTCTTGGCGGGAAAGAATTTGCTGGTTCTGACCCAACCGGCAGCCGTGTAGGTGTATTCGGTTTTGGAGCCGTCTTCGCCCTCAATCGCGTTGGGGCCACGCGTGCCGTGCGCCGGGCCTCCTGCCCCTACAACTTCCGAGCTTAGCCCCTTAAGCGTCGTGGTACTCTTCAGCTTGCCGAAGCCAAAGCCCGAGGAATCGAGTGCGGAGACGTCGCTGGCAGTGGTTGCAGACTCTTCTTCTTCGGTAACGGCAGACTCGACGGCACCGAACGCATTCTGCCGGCTGGTCGTTTCGCTGATAGTAAAGTTACCGTCCGAACCCGTGCGCGTGGCAGTTAACTCCAGCTTGGTGTCCGGCGGACTTACAACAGCGTAGGACGTGTCGATGGTGGGCGTGTTAACATTCGCCGGCACGTGGGCGTTGCGGGTGATTTTGGTTTCCAGATTATCGGCGTGTCCCCAGCCCCCGCCTTTGACGCGGACCTGCTGCATCGTGGTGACGTCTAGCTCGCCATTGGCGGGACTGGCGCTGGTTGCATAGTGGTAGAGCCTTTTTTCAACCTCAACGCCGAGAATCTTGCGGGTTTCGGTTCGCGCCTGCTCGTCGAGCATGACGTTGTTAGGCGCTGCACCTCCACCTACCGCTGTGTAAGCAATTTCTGTTACATCGTGTTTCGTCTCGTCATCGTCGCTTGAGGAAGAACTCTTAAACGGTGTGATAATTCGGTTGAGCCAGCCGGTATTTTCCTCGTATTTGTAGCGAACCCAGGAATGGTCAGGATATTTGATCCTGGTAACTTTGGCCCACTCAGGTGCGCCATTGTCAAAGCGTTCATCTTGGGCAAAGTCTTCGAGATACTCGTAAGTGGTAATTGCCTCGGTCTGGACGTCGATTCCATCTCCCGGCTGGTCAGTAATCGAACTGGAAGTGACTTTGCGTTGCGTCGTGTACTCATCGGCATTGCGTGTGTATTCGATTGTAATAGTTGCCACATCAGGCGTGACACCGATATCCGGCAGCGTTCTGACAAAGGTCACCTTCCTAGTGCCGCCGGTCTCCTCCGTCGTCCGTTCCAATTTCTCGCCGGTATGCGCAGCGGTCGGCCATACGTACGCAAGCACGCACAACTCGCTCGGCAGCGCGCGGATCGGTGTGTCCACGGTTCAACAGCGGAACAAGCAAGGTTGATGATGCACGGACGACGTGGATCAACCGCCAGAACGGTTTCCGGGAGTGCGATGGCAGTTCGGCGTATCTGCAAATTAGATCATCCAGCATCCGCTTGGCAAATTGCCTGCGATTGTGAGACGACATAGCGTTGGCTCCATGAGGTTGAACGGGCAGGCCGGGAGCGGGCAAACGCCCCTCCTCGGCAACTGTCAGCAATAAGCCTCAACCAACGCTCGCTCTTCACAACCCGTAACCTCGCGCCATTGCCTTCATCCTGTTCTCGTGTGATTCTTGCGCAGAGCCAAAAACGAACCGTCAGGGCAAATTTAGTGTCCTCGCCGGAGTAAACTATTCTTCGGCGTGGTTTCTGACTGCTTCGATGCAGCCCGGCCCTGCCTCCGAGGACACCACACCCGACAATTGGTTCAGGGTCTGGGAACGAAAGATATGACGGATGCTCCTGACGATTTCCACAGAACACAATCCAGCCACCGACCTGGGCTTTCTGCTGCACAAGCACCCGGATCGGTTTCAGAGCTTCGACCTGAGCTTTGGACAGGCGCACGTCTTCTATCCCGAGGCGACAGGAGATCGCTGCACGGCCTGTTTGCTGCTCGACGTCGACCCGGTGGGCATCGTGCGTCGCAAAGGGTGGAACCAGAGCTTTTTGCTCGGTCATTACGTCAATGACCGTCCCTACGTCGCCTCGTCGTTTATGAGCGTGGCAATCTCGCAAGTTTTTGGGACGGCGATGGGCGCTCGCTGCAAAGATCGACCGGAACTGGTCACGACTCCGATTCCCCTGACCGCTCGGCTCGATGTGCTGCCAGTACGTGGCGGCGAGGGGTTTCTCCATCGGATGTTCGAGCCGCTGGGCTATATGGTCGAGGCCGTTCGGCATCCGCTTGATGAGCGATTTCCCGAGTGGGGCGAGAGTTCGTACTACTCGGCCACCATCAGCGGCACGAAGACGCTCTCCGAATTGCTGACGCACCTGTACGTTCTCGTTCCAGTCTTCGACAACGAGAAGCACTACTTTGTCGGCGAGGATGAACTAGAAAAATTGCTGTCCAAGGGGGGCCGCTGGTTGGCTTCGCATCCGGAGAAGGAACAGATCACGCGTCGCTATCTGAAGCACCGCTTTGGCCTTTACCAAGAGGCGCTTGTCCGGCCGGACAACCGTGCTTACGCGTACTTCGCATCCTGCACCGAGCAGCCGATGGATGGTCGCCAGCACCAGGGCGGAACTGCCGCGGCCATCGGCGCTGCGGCGATATCGATCGTGGACTTCTGGCAGGCCGTCATGACTGATGGTCAACAGCAGCCCGGGATGCGTCATAACCCGCCAAGCTAACGGCTTCGTGAGCGTACCGTTGGTGGTCAGGCCCGGCTGAACAGAAATGCCACGCCGCTCGGCGCTACTTTGTGCGTGCTCCAGGACGTCGAGAATCAACTCGGCCTCTAAGAGCGGTTCTCCGCCGAAGAATCCTAATTCGAGGACGCCGCCAGCGCACAACGAATGAATGGCGCGGTCAACGGCGGCTCTGGCCACCGCGGGGTTCATGCGCCGCCGGAACTTGGTGCCCGTGTAGCAGTAGCTGCACCGCAGATTGCAGGCGTGGTTCACCATCAGCACGAGATTGAATGCCTCGTACATCGCTACCTTCTCCGCTCCGAGGCAGCCCCAAGGGCTGCCGGCTAAGCGATTAAACGCCCCTCAGCCCATGTCGATCGCCCGGAAGACTGGGCGTGGGCCAGGGCTGCGGTGCGCTGTGCCTCCTCATTGCGGATTATCAAGTCGGTGGTCCGCATTCGCAAGCTTTTGGTCAACTTAGCCGGGAACAAATCGATTACGAACTTAGGGATGTTATCCGGGACTCCCCCACACAACCCCAATCGAAAGGAAACCAACTATGAAAATCCTCTTCGTCAACAACCTCGGCGGCGGCTTTGCCGACTTCGTCGAGGTCGCCGAAGGAACGACGGTCAAGTCACTGTTCCGCGAGCACGTCCATCAGGGCGAGCCGCACGACTACCTGATCCGCGTGAACCGCCAGCCCTGCTCGGCGGACCAGACGTTGCGTGAGGGCGACCGCGTCTCGATCACGCCGCTGAAAATCGAGGGCGCCCGCCGCTAGAGGTTCAGCTCGCTGTGCTTCGCCACCCGTACCTGTTTCCTTCAAGCGCCTCCCGCCACGGAATCCCCGGGCGGGAGGCGGTTTGTTTTGTTCTCTGGAGAATA
>JBGTJT010000491.1:0-6085 GCA_041744995.1 Pirellulales bacterium
GGGCTGCCGCGACAGCCGCCGTCGTGGCGGCCGGCGGCGTGATTACCGCCGCAGGCGCGTCCTCCAAGGCCGTATCGGAACCACCGGCCAGTTTGCTGTCTTCGCCTGCGATCGTATGCTTCTTGCCTCCTAAGGTTAACGACGAGTCGGAAACCTCGTCCAGCGCGGCGGTCCCTTCAGCCAGGATGTCGCCGCCGAGAACCTGCGAGTCGCCGGCGTCGCTATCGTCGCCGTCCGCCTCTGCTCCCATTTTTAAGGCCGATTTGGAAAGGATGTGGCTTGGCGAGTCGTCGCGCACTTCGTTCATCACGTCGTCGATCAGGTGATCGAAATCGTCCAGCGACGACTTGGCCTCGGTCGCCTTCTTGGCGGCCTCGCGAACGGCCAAGGACGAGGCCTGAGCCAACTGTTTGTGATACAACTCCGCGAGCTGCTGCCCTTTCTTGAGCGGCAACAGCTTCTTGCGGACGAGATACTTGATTGCGTCGTCCGGGTCGGGCGCGGCACGCAGCAACTTGTCGGCGTTCGCTTCGTCGAGCAGCTTATTGAAGACGACGATTTTTTTGAAGATGCGCTGCCGAGGATCGGCCATGATGGGAAACCCGCACGAGTTGGACGCACGCTGCGATGCCGCGATCGCCAGCGCTGCTAGTATACCAGGAACTTGGCGGAATATGCAAAAAGCCCAGCAGCCGAAGCCAGCTTCGGCCGCGGCACGGACGGCCTTGGAAGCCAGGGCTATAAGGGTCTACCAGATCCGTTGGAACAGGAGGGAACAGAGAGAACAAAGAAACTGATACTCTGTTGACTCTGCCCCGCTCTGTTGCCTAAAAAGTCGATTAAAATTGCAAAAGGAATGCCTGTCAGGTTCGCGCAGGGGTTGATGCAATCTGACACGACGAACCAACCCAGCACAAAATACATGGAAGACGCTACACCGCTATCAAGTTTCGGGCGTAGCTACGATTACTTTGTTTGAGCAAACTGAGGGTAAAGGAGACAACGGAGAATCCTCCCCTTCGTTCTCACTGTTCCCTTCTGTTCAAAATGTTTGTCCCATTCGATCCGCTTCCACCCTTAAAGCCCTGGCGTTGGAAGCCACCCCGCGGCTAAATTAGCTCCCGAGCCGCCGCGGCGATCGCCGTGGAAGTTAGTCCAAACCGCTCGTAAAGTTCCTCAAACGGCGCCGAGGCCCCGTAGGTCGACAGACCGACGAATTTGCCGCGCTGGCCGAGATAGCGATCCCAACCCATCTCGATGCCCGCCTCGCAAGCCACCCGGGCGGTCACTTCCGGCGGCAACACCTGCTTGCGGTATGCTTCGTCCTGCTGGTCGAACAGTTCAAAGCAGGGCAAGCTGACCACGCGCGCCTTCACGCCGTCGGCGGTCAACTTCTCATAGGCCTCCACGCAGATTGCCAATTCGCTGCCAGTGGCCATCAGGATGACCTCCGGCTTGCCGTTGGCTGCGTCGGCCAGGATATAGCCGCCGCGGGCGGTGCCGGCGGCCGGCTGGAAGCGGCTGCGATCGAACGTAGGAATATCCTGCCGGGTGAGCACCATTGCGACGGGATGGTCGTTGATGTTCAGCGCCGTGCGGTAACACTCGCTGACCTCATTGGCGTCGCCCGGTCGCATTACGTACAGGCCCGGAATCGCCCGGCAGGCGGCCAGATGTTCGATCGGCTGGTGCGTGGGGCCGTCCTCGCCCAGGCCGATGGAGTCGTGCGTCAGCACATAGAGTACCGGCTGGTGCATGATGCTGCTCAGCCGCAGCGCCGGACGGAGATAGTCGGTGAACACGAAAAACGTCGCCCCGTAAGGACGCAGGCCGCACAGCGCCATGCCGTTGCAGGCGGCGGCCATGGCGTGCTCACGAATGCCGAAGTGGAAGTTGCGACCGGTGTAGTCGCCGGCGCTGAAGCTCGCGGCGCCGTCGACGAGCGTCTTGGTCGAGCCGGCCAGATCGGCCGATCCCCCCATGAACCAGGGAATCTTCTTGGCGATCGCATTGATGACCTTGCCCGAACTGCCGCGGCTGGCGGTTCCCTTGGCGCTGGCCTCGAACACCGGCAGATCGGAGTCCCAACCCTGGGGCAATTCGTTGTCGACGATCTGCTGGAACTGCTGGGCCAGTTCCGGATGCTTTCCGCCATATTCCTTAAGTTGAGCGTCCCATTGTTGGCGCGCCTGACCGCCTCGCCGGCCGAGGTGCGCGGCGAAATGCTCCGGCACGCCATCGGGCACCAGGAACTTCTCATCCTCCGGCCAACCATAGTACGCCTTGGCCAGTCGGATTTCGTCTTCACCGAGCGGCGAACCGTGCGCCGCGGCGGTGTCTTGCTTGTTGGGCGCTCCGTAGCCGATGTGGCTGCGGACGATGATCAGTGTGGGAGCGTCCTGTGTCTTCTCGAAGGTTTCCAGTGCCGTCTCCATCGCCGCTAGATCGTTGGCGTCGTCGACATGCAGCACCCGCCAGCCAAGTCCCTCGAACCGCTGTCCGGCGTTGTCGCTGTAGGCCAAGTCGGTGGCGCCTTCGATCGTGATGCGATTGTCGTCGTAGATCCAGCACAAGTTGGAGAGCTTCAGGTGGCCGGCCAGCGAAGCGGCTTCGTTGCTGATCCCCTCCATCAGGTCGCCATCGCTGCACAAGGCGTAGACGTTGAAGCCGAACATCTCGAAACCGGGTCGATCGAAGTAGCCGGCGAACCACTTGCCGGCGATCGCCATGCCGACGCTGTTGCCGACGCCTTGACCCAACGGCCCGGTGGTTGTCTCGATGCCGGCGGCGTAACTATGCTCCGGATGGCCGGCGCAGGGGCTGGTGCTCTGGCGGAAGTCGCGGATGTTGTCGAGCGTAATCGAAAGCTCGCCTGAGTTGTCGTCGCTGTTCACCCCTGCCAGGTGCAGCAGCGAATAGAGCAGCATCGAGGCGTGCCCGCAACTGAGCACGAAACGATCGCGGACCGGCCAATGGGGTGTCGCTGGGTCGTACTTGAGGTGGTGGTTCCAAAGCTGGTACGCTACCGGCGCCAAGGCCATCGGCGTGCCGGGATGTCCGCTATCGGCCTGTTGGACGGCGTCCATCGACAGGGTGCGGATGGTGTTGATCGATAGTTCTTCGATGCTGGTCGTCGTTACGCTCATGACGGACGGTCTCTCTCAATTCATGCTGATCTGTACGGATATTCGGACTTTGAGTCTAAAAGCCTTGCCGCGTGTCGTCAATCCGCCGCGCCCCGCATGCGGGGTGCAGGAAGAGGCTTGTTCGCGTTGCTGGAGATCGAAGGGATTGCGGTTTGGACAAGCTGGCTGGAGGTGGAATTGTCGAATTCCGTGGTCGGGGCTTCCAGCCCCGACGAATAGAACACACATCGGGGCTGGAAGCCCCGACCACGCAGAGAGCGGATGGAGAGTTGATCTATCGCACGGCGACGCCTACGATAGATAGTTTGCGAGTGGACGGCGGCTTGCGGCTCGGGCGGCGTCGTGACAAGATACGGCCACAACCAACGTAAAGCGGCTCGCAGACAGGGGACGCAGGACGTCCAAGCAGGGAAATCGCATCGGTGGCGGTCCAGACGTGCGGGGTGTTGTGCGGCAACACCTTGCGGCAGAACTTACACGCAAGCGGGGCCTTCGACATGATCTCACCGACGCGCCGAGTGTTTCCCTATATTGCCGTGGCGCTGCTGGCCGCCGCCACCGGCTGGGCCTTCTCGTTCAGCACCGTGGAGCCGGCCGACTTTACATTCATCAACGGCACCGAGCCGCAGTCGCTCGACCCGGCGCTGGTCTCCGGCCAGCCCGAGGGACGCATCATCGACGCGATCTTCGAGGGGCTGTACCGCGTGGAACCCGATTTCGACGAGCAGGCGCCCCCGCCCGACCTGCCGCCCGCCGAACGTCCTTTTGTCAGCATGGTGCCTCGACCGGCCGTGGCGGAGAGCCATACGCTCTCGGACGACAAGTTGACCTACACGTTCAAGATTCGTCCCGATGTTTACTGGTCGAACGGTGAACCAGTCACCGCGCACGACTTCGAGTTCTCCTGGCAACGGTTCCTGCATCCGGAGACCGGCAGCAAATATGAATATCAATTGACCAGCTACGTGGTGAACGCCGAGCGATACTACAAGTCGGAGGTCGCCGTGGGCGATCGGGTCGAAGTGGAATTGGACAATCGCCCCCGAGCGGATCAACTTTTCCCTCGCGGCAGCATCGTTCACGGCACGCTGCAAGAGGTGATCGAAGGCCCCGCCCCCAAGTTGCCCGCCAAGGCGAGCAAGGAGCAACGGGAGGAAGCCGTCCAGAAGCAGCAGGAACAGCGGATTTACGTGGTGCGGGTAAAGGGCGAAGATCGCCGCTACAGCAAGAAGCCGCCCAAAGGTGATAAATCCGTCGTCGCCTGCAAGAACGTGCTGCTCGATTTTCGCGAGGTCGGCATCGAGGCGGTCGACGACTCGACGTTTCGCGTCCAACTCGTCAACCCTACGCCCTACTTTCTCTATCTGACCGCCTTCTATCCGCTCTACCCGGTCAATCGCGGCTGCGTCGAGCAGTTTGGCGTGCCGGAATGGACCTCGGTGGAGAACATCGTCAGTAACGGGCCGTTCGTGATCCAGTCGCGGCGGATCCGCGACCGCATCCGTCTGGTGAAGAATCCCACATACTGGGATCGCGAGACGGTGCAATTGACCTCGGTCGACGCACTGGCGGTGGAGTCGTCGACCACCAGCCTCAACATGTATATGGACAACCAGGTTGATTGGGCGACCACGGCGCCGACGTCGGTGATCGACGATTTGAAGCTTCGCCAGGATACCGTCATTTCGGCCGGCTTGCAGACCTACTATTACCGCTTCAACGTCAATCGGCCGCCGCTGGACAACCCCAAGGTTCGCCGCGCGCTGAATATGGCGGTCAACAAGCGGCTGTTGGTCGAGGCGGTGTTGCGGGCCGGCCAGAAACCGGCCTTCTCCTTCGTGCCGCCGGGTCTGCCTGGCTACGACGTCGTGGGGGACGATTCGTTCGATCCGGAGCAAGCGAAGAAACTCCTGGCGGAAGCGGGTTATGCCGACGGCAAGGGGTTTCCCACCGTCGAGATTCTATACAACAACGCCGAGGGGCATCGAACGATTGCCGAGTTCATTCTAAGCCAGTGGCAAAGGCATCTGGGAGTCACCGCGAGCCTGGCCCAACAGGCGTGGGGCACCTATCTCGATACCGTCAATCAGCAGAAATATGTGATCGCCCGATCGGGATGGATCGGTGATTATCCCGACCCCAATACGTTTCTCGATATGTTCGTGACCGACGGCGCCAACAATCAGACCGGTTGGTCCAACGCGCGCTATGACGAGATCATTCGCGAACTGGCGGCCCGCGAATCGGATCCCGAACGGCGCTATCAACTGCTGCGCGAGGCGGAAGTAATCTTGATGGACGAAGTGCCGATCATGCCGCTCTACTTTTCGATCAACATCAACATGGTGCGGCCCTACGTGAACGGCTGGTTTCCCAATGCGCAAAGCTCGCACCCGCTGTCGATGCTGTCGATCGATAAGGATCTGAGGGAAAGATACCGCACCGGTGAAACCGATCCCGTCACCGGCTTACTAATCGAAGGCAACGACGACGAGACTAGCGAACATGCCCCGGCAACCTCGGCGGAAGCAGACGTGCCCGAAGGAGACGGCGGATGATCGTGTTTCTTATTCGCCGCCTGATGTGGCTGTTGCTGACGCTGTGGATCGTATTCACGCTGTCGTTCGCCTTGATGCGCGCCGTTCCGGGCGGCCCCTTCTCGCAGGAGCGGCAACTGCCGGCGGCGGTGATCGAAAAATGGAACGAGCGCTACAATCTCAACGATCCGCCATTGCAGCAATATTGGGATCGGCTGCGTGAGGCGGCCGTCGGCGATCTTGGCTTTAGCATGAAATTGCAGGACTACACCGTGAACGAAGTCATTGCCCAAGGCTTTCCCGTGTCCGCCTCGCTCGGCATCCTGGCGTTGGTGCTGGCACTGTCGATCGGGGTGACCGCGGGGGTCATTTCGGCGATCTTTCGTCAAAGCGTTCTCGACG
>JBGTJT010000492.1:0-2410 GCA_041744995.1 Pirellulales bacterium
ATGGCGTGGCAGTTCGAGTCGCGACGGAGATTCGTGCCGCGGCCCACTCGCTGGCGCTTCGAGCTTGTATTTCCGACCCACTCGCTGGCGCTTCGAGCTGGTATTTACACTGCGTTCTGCGCTTGCATCTCGACGATGTCTTCCGGCAGTTCGACGCGCTTTGCTTCGCTCCAGAGATCCTCCAGGGCGTAGTAGTCTCGCGTCTCTTCGTCGAACAGGTGGATCACGACGCTACCGTAGTCGAGCAGGATCCAACGGCTTTCGACATAGCCTTCGATGCCATCGCGATGATCGCCCAGATCCTTTTCGAGTTTGTGATCGATGTCTTCGCTGATCGCGTGCAACTGCCGCCGGCTGCTGCCGGTGGCGATCACGAAATAATCGAAGATCGGCGTCACCTCGCGGAGATCAAGAATGGCGATGTCGCGCCCCCGGTTTTCCGCGGCGGTGCGCGCCGCCGCCAGCGCCAATTGCAGGCTGCGAGGATCGGAAGTTAGGCTGCCGCTGGGAATCGTCGTCAATCCGGCCACATTCATCCTTTCGAACAGAGACGCTCCTTTCAGTAGGCGAGCGTCGAGTTATTCGAATACCAGGTAATGCCGGATTCGCTCATGTCCCAAAGGCGGCGTATGCAAAGTTTGGCCTCCGGGGGTGAGCGGATCGGGGCATTACCGAAACAACACTTCTATTGTACCTCGAACTGTCGCCGGGAAACCACCTGAAGTTCGCGCGAATCACCGGAATTCCAGCTTTCGCGAACCCACGCGGGCCAAACCCCGTAAAGACGCGTGCCCAAAGGTGCGACAACTGTTCGCTACACGATCTCACCGGCGGCGGCGATCGCGTCGTTCATCGTCTGGAGATCTTCGGTGCTCAAGTCAATCGTGCCCGCCTTGGCGTTTTCCAGGGCCTGCTTGCGGTCGCGTGCGCCGCACAAGGCGTGCGTGACGCCCGGCTGATGGATCGTCCAGGCGATCACCAATTGCGCCAGCGTGGCGGAGTGCTGGTCGGCGATCGGTTGGAATGCGGCCAGCAGGTCAGCCACTCGACGGCGATTCTCCTGACTGAACCGCGGCCAACTGGGGCGGATGTCCCCCTGGCTGAACTGGCGGTCCGGCCCGATCTTGCCGGTCAGCAAGCCCATCGCCAGCGGCGAATAGGCAAGCATGGCGATATTCTTTTCGCGGCAGTGCGGCAATTGGTCGGCTTCGATCGCGCGGTCGATCATGGAGAATTTCTCCTGATCGGTATCGAGCGGTCCAGCCTGCTCATACGCCCGCATCTCGGCGGCGGTCGCATTGCAAACGCCGATCGCACGGATCTTGCCTTGCTGTATCAGGTCGAGCAGGGCGGCCATCGTGTCTTCGTACGCAGTCGTCCCATCCTGCCAGTGCGTTTGATAGAGATCGATCGTCTCGACGCCCAGCCGCTTGAGGCTCAACTCGCATTCCTGCCGGACCGACTGAGGCCCGTTGTAGATGCGAATCTCCAGGTGGCCGTTTTCATCGATCTGATGCGCGGTCGAACGGGTCTTGAAGCGGCCCTTCTCGCCGCCGACCACCATGCCGCACTTGGTGGCGATCAACACCTGATCGCGGCGGTCGGCGATCGCCCGGCCGACGACTTGCTCCGAGACGCCGAACCCGTAGATCGGCGCGGTATCAATCAGGTTGATGCCGGCGTCGATCCCCGCATGGATGGCGTCGACGGCGGCCTTATCTTCGGTGCCGCCCCACATCCAGCCGCCAATGGCCCAGGTGCCCAACGCCACCGCGGAGGCTTCGATACCCGATTGTCCCAGGGGTCGCATTTTCATGGAGAAGCTCCTATCGGGGGGAAGGAAAAGACTGTAGCGGGGAAACAATGGCGGGCGAGCGACACACAAGCCAACCCTGCGGCACGGGGCCGGCCATAGGCCATTTTAAGCCCGCGAGCGCGATCTCGACAGGGCGGGTGTGGCTGCGGAAAGTCATTGCTTGGGGCGAAGCTACTTACGCTCCTTTGGTTCCTGCCAGGAGACGGAAACGGCCGTTCGTCATTCGTGATTCGTCATTCCTTCGTCATTCGGATTTCGACATTCGTCATTATTTGTTCTTACAGCAGTTGCTAGTCGCCCCCGCAACCGCCACAACCTCCTCCGCAGCCGCCACCTCCGCAGCCTGCGCCGCAACCTCCTCCGCAGCCGCTGGTACCCTTGAACGTGCCGCTGCGGGAAAGGTCCGTCCAGGCGGTCTGCATGTCGAGCATGGGCGGGGCGACCAGCGTCGACACGCCGAACAGGCCGGCCGCCAACGCCACGTCGTTCGCGGTATAGGGCGCCGGATCGAACGGTTGCGACAACCGCTGATGGTCCGATTGCAGTTGCCGCAGCACACGGGCGCCGGCGCGGCTCCGCCTCGGCCGGCGCGAA
>JBGTJT010000493.1:0-4578 GCA_041744995.1 Pirellulales bacterium
GGTGCGCTGGAGTTTTACGGCGGGGCGGCTAGCTGGTTTGTCCGCCATCTACCGGGCGGATTTCTCGTCTCCGCGATCACCTTCGGCCATGTCATTTTAGGGCGCTCGGCGGAATGTCTCGATTGCAGCCGCTCGCACGAGTTGGTTCACGTCCGCCAATACGAACGCTGGGGTCCGCTATTCGGGCCGGCGTATCTGCTCTGCTCGCTGGTGCTGTGGCTCCGCGGTCGCGATGCCTATCGCGAGAATCCGTTCGAAAAGGAAGCGTATGACACGGCGCCTTAAGCCGCGCGCTGATTGTTGTGCTGCGACTTCTTTCCGTCGGCGGTGCGCCCTTTTGCCGTGGCATCGGCGGCGGTCGCCATGCTCGCTTCGCGCAGCAGTTCCTCAATTCGAAACCGCATATCGCTTTCGATATGCCGTTGCTCTGACTGCGAATCGGCCCGCACCCAGAAGTAAAGTTCGAAACGAAGCGAGTCGCCTGAAAACTCGGCAAACCAGACGTGCGGCGGCGGCTCAGCTTCCAGGCGAGGGTGTTCCGCCGCGGCCTGCAGGAGCAACCGTTCGACCTCCCGCGGGGGCGGACCGCAGGCCACGTCCACGCCCACGCTCGCTCGGAGCAGATTGTCGCCACGCGACCAATTGACAAAGCCGCTTTCCAGGAAGGAACGGTTCGGCAGCACGACGTCCAGATTTGCGTCGGACTTCAATCTTGCGCCGACTGCGCCGATCTGCTCGACCACGGCATGCAGCCCGTTCACCTCAATCGTGTCGCCCGCGCGAATGGGCCGCTCGGCACGCAAGATCGACCCGCTGATAAAGTTGTCGATGTGGTTCCGGGCGCCGAAACCAACGACCAGCAGCAACGCCCCGCCAAATGCCGTGAGCGTGGTGAGCGGAACATTCACGTAGCTCAATGCAAAGAAAATTACAAACATCAGCAACGTATAGAAGACGACCGACTGCAGCATCGTACTGGCCGTTTCGCCGTAGCCAAGGCGGGGCAGCACCCGGCGGCCCACGACGGTCGACGCAATCCGCGACAACAGCAAGCCGATCAGCAGCAGGCCGACGGCCTCGACGATCTTGCGGACGGTAATCGAATGGTCGTCGATGGCAAGCAATTCGTGGCTCCAGATTGAGCTGGCTTTCTGCCAGCCGTTGGCCAACTGCTCCGCCGCCGAAGCGGTGGCGGCCTCGCGGGCGCTCTCGTCGATCAGCCGTTCGTGCAGCCGCCGCGCGGTCTCGGCATGGACGATGTTTGTTTCATTGATGCTGATCCGCTGCTGAATCAGGTCCTTTTGCCGGTTGAGCTGCATCACGGCGCGTTCCTGGTTCGCCTCGGCCCCGACCGTATGGATCTTGCTCTCCAGTGTGGCGAGATCTTTTCGCAACTCATCGATGCGAGTGGAAATCAACCGCGATTCGCGTTGCAGTTGGTCGACCGCGGTGCGGCTTTCTGTCTGCCAGACGGCGATCTCGCTGGCGGCGGCATTCTGCTTGGCGAGCTGGAACCTCCGCTGCCACACGGCTCGCATCTCGGCCAGTCGCCGCACCCGTTGGTTAAGTACCTCGATCCGCCGCTTGGGATTCTCCCAGGCGAGCCGCTCGGCTTCGACCTCCTCCCGGCCGGCCGCCGTCGTATCGGACGATTCCCGCATTCGGCGCTGCGCCTCGAGCCACGACTCTTTCCTCGCCTCGACCAGCGCCTCGCACATCACCAGTTCGCGTTTGACGTCGTCCTCTTGCTTATCCAACTCGGTGATCTGTCGATCAAGGTCTTCCTTGGTGAATAGGTCTTCCTTGTCGATCGCCGCGACTTTCTCGCGGAGATAGGTCACCCGTACTTCCTGTAGTTCGGCGGCGACCTTTTCGCGGGCCACCTTGAGTTCGCCCAACTGTCCCAGCAGGGTCGTCAAGTCGGCTTCCAGGTCGGCAATCTCGAACGCCCGGCGCAGTTCGGATATGCGTGCCGAGTCGGTGTTCTTGCCAAGCCTTTCTTGGGCGGCGCGGCGGGCGTGCTCCTTGGCGACTTGCTCTTTGCGGGTCTGCTCAAGATCGACGGCGGCGGCCTCGGCCATGTCTTGAATCGATTGCGTGCGGTTCTCCTCGCGCCGCAGTTCGTCGCGCAAGCGGTCGAGCAGCAGGAAGGAGTACGGCTTCGGTTCGGTCGGCCCGCTGGTTCGCAACGCCTTCAGCGACGCTTCCTGAGCGACCTTCTCGCTACGAAGATCTTTTAGCTGTTCGTTTGACTGCGCCGTTTCCTTGAGGACCGAGTCGAGCCGTTTGAGAAGTTCCACGACGCGCTGGAGTTCTTCCGACGGTTGTCCGCTGGCAGTCTCCTGCGTGGCAACGATCGACGCTTGAGCAGCCGTGAGACGTTCACCGATGCTGGCTCGGGTCGCCTCCAACTTTTCCAGCCCCACCTCATAGGCGACCGGTGCGACCTGGCCTTCGGCAAGGGAACTGGGAATCTTCGTCGCGGCCGCGGCAGCGGCCGGGGGGACGTCGAGCCGTCGCGGTTCGGCGGCGGACGTGGCGATTGCAACAAAGAGCAGGCCGAGGGAAACCCCGGCGCGTGAAATCAGACGAGACATAGGGACCAACTCGGCATAAAGAACCAGGCAAAATCGCCTGCTAGCATTCCAGGGAAGACGACGCGAACGCGAATCGGACAATAGGAAAATCCAGCAGCGCCGGTCAAGGTCAGACTGGGAAATAGGCGGTCCATCGCTTGCGGCTTACCTTGTCTGGTTCGTTGTCGTAGTCCCGGTGGTCGAAACCACGCAGCCGGAGGCGCGGACCAGCGCCAGCACGCAGGCGACCACGAGCGACCAGATTATCATACTCCGCAGGGTGAACGGCCTGGGAAAGGCCTTGTCGAACAGTGGCGAGCGGTCTCGGTGGCCGCAGCGGAAACACATCCAGCCGTCGCGCAGGATCGGCAGCGGCGTGCCCAGCAGCAGCCACGACAGGTAAACCGCCGGCCGCGAATATCTCTCCCGCGCGACGTGGTGGCTCTTGCAGAGGTTGCATTGCAAGTCGCCCTGGGACGTATCCTCGCCTGCTTCGCGGGCCCCTGGCGGCTGGCAGCGCGCTGCGAGGATCTCCGCGGCTAGTTCGGCATCGCCCTCTGGAACCTGTACCTTTACGCCCTGGATGGCAAACGCATACAGCCAGTACATCGTCACGACGTGCTCGTCCTGGACGAATGCGGGAATGCCGTTGTCGGCGAGCCGATTCCGTGCGATCCACGCCTGGAGCGGGTGCGAGAAGGAGGCGACCGTGACGAGTCGGTAGGGGTCGTGCATGGCGGTCTGTGTTTCTAGGGCCTAGTCAGGAAAACACGGTTTTACCTGCGCCATCGGCTGGATGCACCCCCATGACTGCGTCGTGACAGTCCGTGAGCAGGCGTTACTCCACCACATCTTTAGATTGGCCAAGACTTGCCTCGATCCGTTCGACCGCCGCTTGAGGCGTGAGAATTTGAATTCCTTCAAGTACGACTCTCACGTGCCCAATCCACTGCCTCGTCGATTTCCCGCTGCAGCATGTCTGCTTCGACGATTGCGTTTTGACGTTTGATTTGAGCGACCGTACCGTGCAACACTTCGCGCCGCAACACCTGGTCGACGAAACCGGGCAGATCAGTCTCCTGCCCCCCCTGCTTGGAGAGCAGGGATCGAATCGCGCTGATCGTGCCTGACGGGATGGGGATGTTTTCAGTAGTCATAAGGCATACCCTGAGCTTTCTCTTACCATACCTGCATTGTACTTCGTGAGGCAAGCGAGTCGGGCCGCTGCCGCGCGTTTACCCGGCGCAGTCACCCGCTAGCAGCCAACTTTGCCAGCAAAATCAGGTGTCGCATGGACGCCCGCTGTGGTTCGTGAGAAATCTTCCGCAATGATAGCCGCCGCGCTGCAACTTTGCCAGCAACGCGGCGTAAACACCCTATGGGGGCTTTCGAACGCTAAGAACGCCCAGGGCAGCAGGAATCGCAGAGAATGTATCTTTTTCTGCGGTTCTTCACGCTCCTCCGCGTTTTGTTCCCACCACGATACCGCCATCTCACAACCGCAACTGGCGTTCACTTTTTCAGCACGGGCCGCTTACAATGCGTCGCGCCCGTTTCGTCCCGTCTCCTGTAAGGAAGGATCCAAAATGACTCGCACCGCTTTACTGCTAGCAGTTCTATTCGTTTGTCTCGCCGGTCGACCGGCTTTGGCCCAGTTCGCCGAGGACGCCGTGGTGCAGAACGCCACGGTGGTTCTTGAGCAAGCCATGGCGACGCCAGGCAAGGCGATTCCGCAAGCCATGCTCAAGGACGCCCAGGGTGTGGCGATCATTCCCAACGTGATCAAAGGGGGGCTGATCGTCGGCGCCCGACACGGCAACGGCGTCCTGGTCACCCGTGACGCCAACGGCAACTGGCAGGCACCGGTCTTTATCTCGCTCAGCGGTGGCAATATCGGCTGGCAGATCGGCGTGCAGGCCAGCGATTTGGTGCTGGTGTTCAAGACGCCGCAGAGCATCCAAGGCATCATGAACGGCAAGTTCACCATCGGCGCCGACGCCCG
>JBGTJT010000494.1:0-4682 GCA_041744995.1 Pirellulales bacterium
CCGCGCCGAAGTCGGCGGCGGCAGTCTTCCCAAGGTCGATCACGAATTACCAAGCATCTACAAGCTGCGGGTAGCCCCCGACCGTGAGAAAGCCGCAGTGGAGCATGGCGGCTCGCGCGAAACGGAAGCCGCCGTCGAGGCGGGGCTTGCCTGGCTGGCCCGCAACCAGAGCCAGGACGGACGCTGGGACGTCAGCCGCTTGGAAGGGGGCCGCGGCGACGATCCGCAAGGCCACGATCGCAGCGACGCCGGCGCCGGCGCCGATACCGGCATCACGGCCTTGTCGGTGCTCGCATTCTACGGCGCCGGCTATACGCATCGAGAAGGCAAGTATCAAACCACGGTCGCCCGCGGCGTATCGTTCCTGCTGGCAGCGCAGCGCAGCGACGGATTCCTCGGCGGAGACGCTGAATTGTTCGCCCGCATGTATTGCCACGGCATGGCGACCCTTGCCTTGAGCGAGGCCTACGCCATGACCGGCGACGAGGCGCTGCGGCCGGCGGTCGAGCAGGCGGTTCGCTACACGCTACGATCGCAAAATCCACGCACCGGAGGCTGGCGTTACCGGCCGGGAGACGACGGCGACACCAGCCAGCTCGGTTGGCAGGTGATGGCGCTAAAGAGCGCCGAGTTGGCCGGCATCGAGGTGGGAGAGGAATCCAAGCGCGGCTCGTTGCGATTCCTAACGAGCGTTTCCAGCGGACGCACCGGCGAACTGGCGGCGTATCGTCCCGGCCAACGTCCCAGCCGCACGATGACGGCCGAGGCGTTGGTTTGCCGGCAGTTCCTGCAGGCCGATTCCGATCGGCTGGGCGCCGAAGCGGCCCAGTACATCAATCAGGAACGTCCCGGCACGCAGAAGGCGAATCTCTATTATTGGTACTACGCCACGATCGCGCTCTACCGGATGCAAGGCGACGTTTGGGAAAAGTGGAATGAGTCACTGCAACGGGAACTGGTTTCCAGCCAAATCCAAACCGGTGCGGCGGCGGGAAGCTGGAGTCCCGAGACCGTTTGGGGCGGTTACGGCGGCCGCGCCTACAGCACGGCCATGGCCACGCTCTGCCTGGAAGTCTATTATCGATTCCTGCCGCTCTACGCCCAGGCGGGGGATCAGGCAGTCCGCCGCAACCCGTAACGGAACTCGCCAAGAGTTCCGTCGCACCCATGCAACCGGTGCCTCCTCTGAATTCTGGCGAATTCCGCTACCATCGACCGGCTGACCGCCGCTCGTCCGCCAAAATCTGGTTTGACACTTGTCGCGACTCTAGTAAAATAAGTTATGTAAGGGGTTTAGCCCCACAGCCCACCTGTTTTGTTCGGCGCCCTCACGGGGTAGCCGGGCTATCGGAAAGTGCCCTATGTCGTACCTGCTCGGAATTGGAATGCCCGGCCTGCCGGAGTTGCTGATCATCGGCGCGATCGTGCTGCTGTTGTTCGGCAGCCGCTTGCCAAGCGTGATGCGGTCGCTGGGACTCGGTATTACCGAGTTCAAAAAGGGAGTGCAAGGCATTGAAGAAGACGTCGAGGACTCGTCGCACGTGAAGAGCGGCGTGGCCCATTCTAAAGAAAAAGAAAAGGCCTAACTGCGCGGCGGTCAGCCAGGAGTCCGGCAAAACCGGCGGGGCTGATCCGCGGCATCTTACCGCAGGGGCAGATACTGTTGCTCGACTCTCCGAGTCGAGAAGCGGTGCCAATAGCGTCTCCTGATCCAACCGCGTCCGTATGACGCGATGCGAGACAGTACCGGCGTTACTGGCGCGTTTTCCCGACACGAAGCCACGGGCGACAGGTGCTCGAATTTTCAGGGTCCAAGATAAGGGAGAATTTCCTATGTTCGGAATTGGTTTGCCCGAGATGATCATCATTGGCGTCATTGGCGTCTTGCTATTCGGCAAACGCCTGCCGGAAGTAGGCCGCTCGGTCGGCAAGAGTTTCGCGGAATTCAAAGCGGGCATTTCCGGCATCGAGTCGGAGCTGAACAGCGCCACGCACGCGGCCACTCACTCGTACGAGCCGCACTACGACGACACCGAAGAACGGCTGGAAGCCACCGCCCCCAAGTTCCAGCCCCCCACCAGCGAACCGCAAGACGAACCGGCGGAATCGGTCGACGCGAAATGAATGGGCCTGTTTTGGCCCGTCCCGCTGTTTTCCCGCCTGTCCACCTGTCCGCCTTTCCCGCCTTGGAGAATCTCCCATGCGCTTCCGCCTGTTGCTTGCCTCGATCTCGATACTGTTGCTCGCTTGTCCGGCCTGGGCGCTGGCCGCGCCGCCGGAGGGAGAGGGCTGGGTGTCGCTGTTCGACGGCGAAACGCTCGACGGGTGGAAGGTCTCCGAGGCGGCGGCCGAGTCGTGGAGCGTGGTGGATGGAGTCATCTTCTGCGATCCCCGCTCGCGAAAGTCGGGCGACCGCAGTATCTGGACCGAGCGGAGTTTCGGCGATTTCGTGTTGCACGCCGAGTGGCGGTTTCCCGAAGCCCCGACCACCGAAACCCACCCGCTGATCGGCCCGGACGGCGAGCAACTCCGCGATGAGCAGGGGCAGCCCAAAACGGCCACCTTTCCCAATGCCGATTCGGGCATTTACCTGCGGGGAATGTCCAAGGCGCAGGTGAACATCTGGAACTGGCCGGTCGGCTCCGGCGAAGTGTGGGGATACCGCACCGACCGTAATCAACCCGCCGAGGTGCGGGCCGGGGTGACGCCGCGGGTGCGGGCCGATAAGCCGGTTGGCGAGTGGAACACGTTCGTCATCACCATGCGGGGCGACCGTCTGACCGTGGTGCTCAACGGCGAGACAGTATTGGAATCAGCCCAATTGCCGGGAGTCAAAGCCGAAGGCCCGCTGGCCTTGCAGTACCACGGCGGCTACGACCACCAGAACGAACGCTACCTACCTGCCTCCAGCCTGGTGCAGTTTCGCAACCTCTACATCAAACCGCTGGACGAGAATGACTGAGAGGCTGTGAACAATTGAATCGACGCAGAGGGTTGCCATCACAACATCAGCCGCACCGCGCTAGCGGCGGGTTTCTCGGCGCTAACCGAGGCTAGCGCCCTTCGGCTGATGTTTAAGACCGATTTTTTCACAGTCTCTGAAAGTCCCGCCAAAAGCGACTGCCGGTTCATAAAGGCAAACTGGTTCATCCCAAAGAGGATTCCTCATGACGGCTAAAAGTCTGGCACTTGCACTGGTTTTGGGATTGTCGGTTGCCGCGACCGGCGCGGCGGAGCGGCCGAACATCATCTTCTACATGACCGACGACATCAGCTACAACGACTATGGCTGCTACGGCCATCCGACGATCAAGACGCCCCACATTGATCGCATGGCCCGCGAAGGCCGCGCGTTCGACCGTGCGTATTTGACGACCAGTTCCTGCTCGCCGTCGCGGTGCAGCATGATCACCGGCCGCTACCCGCACAACACCGGCGCCCCGGAACTACACTCCAATCTGCCGGCGAGCCAGACGATTTTTCCGGAGAAGCTCAAAGACGCCGGCTATTACACGCTACTTAGCGGCAAGCAGCACATGGGCAACGCGGTCAAACGTGGGTTTCACGTCTTCGACAACGGCAAGGGCCCGGGCCGACAAGAAAACTGGGTGGAATTGCTTCGCGACCGTCCGCGGAACAAGCCGTTCTTTTTCTGGCTGGCCTCGATAGACGCCCACCGCGACTGGCAGATCAACGACGACGCACCGAAGTATAAACCGGAAGACGTGATCGTTCCGCCCTATCTTTCCGATACGCCGAAGGTCCGCGCCGACTTTGCCGCCTATTACCACGAGGTCAGCCGGGCGGATCATTTTCTGGGCGAGTTGCGGGCTGAACTCGAACGGCAGGGGATCGCCGACAACACGTACGTCATCTTTTGCTCCGACAACGGGCGGCCAATGCCGCGGGCCAAATCATGGCTGGTCGAAGAAGGCATCCGCACGCCGCTGGTCGTCTGGAAAGGGAACTCGATTGAGCCTGGTCGCACCGAGGCGTTGGCGAGCCTGATCGACCTGTCGGCAACGATCCTCGATCTGGCCGGCGTCGAGATACCCGAGACCGTCCAGGGCGTATCGCTGCGCCCCGTGCTCGACGACCCAGAAGCGACCGTTCGCGACGTCGCCTTCGCCGAGCACAACTGGCACGTCTATCAGGCTCATGAGCGGATGGTCCGCACCGGCGATTACTTGTATATCCGCAACGCCTGGCCGGAACAGTGGACGATGGGGGGCGAGACCGGGCCTTGGTTCGATTCCGGCATGGAACTGTTTGCGGCAGTCGAGGCTGGCACCGCCAATGACTTGCAGCGTAGCGTCATTGCAGTGCCGCGGCCAACCAAGCAGTTGTACCATCTGCCTAGCGACCCGTTGAACGTGAAGAACCTCAGCGACGATCCGGAGCATGTCGCGGCCCTCAAGATGCTGCGATCGCTGCTCGACGACTGGACCGAGCAGACCGGCGACACCGTTCCGAAAAATCCGACCAACGATCGAGAAACAGTCGACCGCCGGAAGAACCCCGACCACCGCCGGGGCGAATTCCCCGGCGAGGCGGCGCAGGCCACCAAGATCAACCACCCCGGCCCGATCCGTATCCGGCCCAGCGCCGGACCAAAGTGAACTCAGCCTCGGTCATCACCTTCCCCAGTCCCCTTTGATCAAGGCCCGCTATGTTGTGCCGTT
>JBGTJT010000495.1:0-4436 GCA_041744995.1 Pirellulales bacterium
AGGGCAACCTCGACGGCGAACTCCGCCCCTGTTTCCGGCAGCTCGGTGACGTTGTGGGCCGCGCGGAGCCGTTCGACGATCGCCTTCTTCACGATCTTCTGGCAGGCGGGCACGCTCGACAACTGCGACTTGATCGAGCGGCCGTTGACCGGAAACGCCGCCTCCGCGGCGAGCCACTCCTGCCAAGGCAACGCGTGGGTGCGGTCGAACAGCTCGCCAAAATCGACGGCAGAAAAGGTTCCCAGCCGCAGCAACACGCGGTCGGCGCAGCGGAGCCACAAGTTCGCCCGGCAGACGGCGCTGCCGTCGCCGCGAAACAGCACCCGACCCGGCTGCACGACCTCGGCTTCGTAGCCCAGTTCGGCCAACTCGCGCTTGACAATGCTTTCCAGTCCAAAGGCGCAGGTAGCCAGCAATTCCAGTTGAGACATGGCAGATCAACGATTCGCGAAATGGAAGCGAGAACTCGCTTGCCGTCGTCCGGGCACGAGCCGGACGGCAAGGAGGCGGTAGACTTCATCAGAACAGATCGCCGCGGCGGACGCAATTGGCACATTCCGCGGCAATTCGCGACGGATTGTCCGAGTTGTGCGCTATCCCAGTTCGCTAGACGCGGGAAGAAGTCGTAGAATAGGCACGTCGTTTCCAAAGGGTCGACTTGCTGGAAAGGTGGTGTCACGATGGGGTTGCTCGATTTCTTGCTGTTGCTGTTGATCGCCGGCATCTGCGGCTCCATCGCCCAGGCAATCGCCGGCATCAGTCGCGGAGGATGCCTGGTTTCGATCGCCGTCGGGTTCATCGGCGCGCTGCTGGGGATGTGGTTGTCGCGAGTGCTGGGACTGCCCGAGCTGCTGGCAATCGAGATCGGTGACACCAAGTTCCCGATCGTCTGGTCGATTGCCGGCGGCGCGCTGTTCGCGGCGATCATCTCGCTGCTCACAAAACGGCGCGGGACGAGGGAGTTCTGAGGAGAGGGCGTCGGATTTCAGATTTCAGATTGCAGATTGCAGATTTCGTAAACATTTCATCCATCTGAAGCAAAACCCTTCTCCCTCTGGGAGAAGGTGGCTGCGCAGCAGACGGATGAGGGCGGCGCAGCCAATCGGCTGTACCACTTGATGGCGCCCGTGAAGGCATGGCAAACTAGCACCGCCGCCCTCATCCGGCCTTCGGCCACCTTCTCCCAAAGGGAGAAGGGTTGCACGTTGCGATCCCGAATTGCCAGATTAAAACCTCAAGCCTCAAGCCTCCCGCCTCACCTCAATGCTCCGATACCAGCTTGCGTTCGACGGCCAGGTGATGTTCGTGGCCGTCGATCTCGAATTCGAGCGTCGAATGATGGATCAAGAATTGACCTGACAGCCGTCGTTTAAGCTCGAACTTGATCGATTCCATCAATTCCAGGTTGGCCAGATCGATCACCACGTGCGCTTCCAGGGCGTTCTCCTCCTCGCAGAGTCGCCACAGGTGCATGTGATGCACGTCGACCACGTGCGGCACGGCCAGCATCGTGTCGGCCACGCTTTGGAGCGGGATGCCTTGCGGAGCGCTTTCCATCAGGATCGAGATCGAGGTTCTCATCAAGGCCCAACTCTGCCACAGGATGTAGGCGGAAATGACGACCGTCATGATCAAGTCCGCCTCGTAGAATTCCCACAGCCAGGCGCAGAGGCCCGCGACGATCACGCCGACCGAGGCGAGCGCGTCGCTCACATTGTGCAGAAACGCCGCACGGACGTTCATGCTGCCGCGGGCCATGGCGATCAACAGCCAGGCCGTGGCCACGTCGACCACCAGCGCGATGCTGGCAACCCAGATCACCGTCAGCCCTTCGATCGGTTGCTGGCTGAAGTACCGCGAGACCGCCTCGTAGATCAGGTACAGCGCCACGACGATCAGTATGGTGAGGTTGATCAACGCGCCGATCACTTCCGCCCGGCGGTAGCCGAAGGTCCGCTGATGATCGGCCTGCCGGCGAGCGACGCGGCGGGCAACCAGCGCGATGAACAGCGAACCGCAGTCGTTGAAGTTGTGCAGCGCGTCGGCAATCAGCGCTAGGCTGCCGGAGATTATCCCGCCGACGAGCTCCACCACCGTCAGCACCAGATTCAATGCGATCGCAAGCACGATCCGCCCGTCGCTGAGCTGTTTTTCGCCGTGGTCGTGGTGCAGGTGCATACGGTCGCTAAGTCGGAAGGAGTGGGCCGAGTATCCAGGCTGTTTTGAATTATAGGTTACCGAAACGCCTGGGCGGAGGGAACGACAATTGCCAAGCGGCGGGGGGAAACCCGGCCGGGAAACGCTTTCGGCGGGCCGTCCCTGGGCCTGCGGGCGCTGCCTGTCGCGGGTCGATGCGCTACAATGTCGCAATCGTTTCATCGCCTGGGAAAGTAGCTCGCATGTCTTTATCCCGAATTTCGCTGCGGTGGTCCGCGCCGCTGGTACTGTGCCTGCCGGTATTGCTGGCCGTGGTGTTATTGACGTCGATCGGTTTCTACGAAGCCCGCGAGGCGGCCAACGCCTTGGCCAACGATCATCTGCGGGAGATGCATCAGCGGATCGACGAACGGCTGACCGACCTGTTCGGTATGCCGCAGCGGGCCAATCGGATGAACGCCATGATGCTGGATGAGGATTTGCTGCCGCTGGACGACATGCATGCCTGGACCGATCACCTGAACGAGGTCGCGCGGACCTTCGACATGCTCAGCGGCACCTTGATCGGCACGGCGGAGGGGCGCGTCGCCTGGGTGTTTCGCTATCCCGGCAAGCCGGGCTACGAGTTGGGGATCAAGCAGGACGGCCAGACCGAGAACGTGCGGGAATACAACATCGACGCCGACGGTCGGCTCAGCGCCGCGCCAATCGGAAACTTCGCCTACGACCCTCGCCAGCGGCCCTGGTACCGAGCGGCCGAGGCGGCCGGGCAACCAACCTGGAACGAATACGCGTGGGTCAACACCGATGGTTCGGAGGTCACCTACGGCCTGGCCTACACGGAGCCATACTACGACGCGGACGGCAATCTGCTGGCCGTGCTCGACTCTGAAGTCAGTATGCACGACGTGGCCGAGTTTCTCTCACGGCAGAAAGTCGGTCAGGACGGGTTGGTTTTCGTGGCCGATCGCGCCGGGCTGCTCGTCGCCAGTTCGACGACGGCAAAGATTCACGACGAGCAGATCGAGCGGATTCCCGTAACTGCTTCGGACCATCCCTGGATCGCCACGGTGGGCCGACAGCTTGAAAGCGACCTGGGATCGCTGGCCGACTTGGAACAATCCTACCAGTCGCGTCTAGAGATCGACGGCCGGCGGTTTCTGATCCTGGTCACGCCGTTGCGGCAAGAAACCGGCTTAACCTGGCTGATTGCCACCGTCGTTCCGGAGCAAGACTTTCTCGGCGAGGTGTACGCGGGACTTACGCGAACCGCCATGTTTGGGTTGATCGCCGTGCTGTTCACCTTGGCCATCGGGGTGGGCATTTCGTATTTATTGACCAGGCCGATCTTCGCCCTGCTGGCGCACGTTCGCGGCATTGGCGGCGGCGACTTGGAAAGCGAGGTTCGCCTAACCCACGCCCGGGAGTTCGCCGACTTGTCCGCCGAGATCAACCGCATGACCGAAGGGCTGCGCGATCGGCTGCGGCTGCGGCATTCGCTCGCCTTGGCGATGGACGTGCAGCAGAACCTGCTGCCGGCCCGCGATCCCTCGATCGACGGACTCGACATCGCCGGCCACAGCACCTACTGCGACGAGACGGGCGGTGACTACTACGACTATCTCGACATCGGCGCGATGAGCGAGAGCACGGTCGCGGTGGCAGTCGGCGACGTGATGGGACACGGCGTCGCCGCGGCGATGCTGATGGCCACCGCTCGCGGAATCTTGCGCAGCCGCTGCCAGGAGCCGGGCACCCTCGGCGAGTTGCTGGCGCACATGAACCAGATGCTCGTCACCGACACCGGCGGCGAACGGTTCATGACCATGCTGCTGGCCGTGCTCGACGTGCGGCAAGGCGCGCTGCGGTGGGCCTCGGCCGGGCACGATCCGCCGCTACTGTACGACGGCCAGGACGATACGTTTCTCGAACCGACCGGCGAAGGGGGCCTGCCGCTGGGGATCGTCGACGGAGCGGAATACGAGGAGAACACCTTTACCAACCTCCGCACCGGCCAGATCTTCCTCGCCTCGACCGACGGTCTGTGGGAAACCACCAACGATCAGGACGAGCAATACGGCAAGCAGCGAGTCTGCGAGATGATCCGGCAAAACCGGCACAAGACCGCGGCGGAACTGAGCGACCTGACCCGCACCAGCGTGGAAACATTCCGCGGCGAGCTGCTGCCGGACGATGATGTGACCTTTGTGGTGGTGAAGGTGCTGTAATTGCACGCCGCCACCAGCGGTGACGGGCCTGCTTAACGTCCGCCGCGTTCT
>JBGTJT010000496.1:0-14191 GCA_041744995.1 Pirellulales bacterium
CAGGCCGCGGGGCTGTCCTCTCATTTTTTAGGCGGGGCGGATATGACGACGCTAGATCAACTGCGGGCGGCAATGCAATCGGAAGCTCCTATCGATCGGGCCGAAGCGGTCGAGCGGCTCGGCCGCATGGGCGTGGACGCGGCGCCGGCGGCCATCGAACTAATTCAGGCCACCGCGGATCCCTCGGAAACCGTCCGCGACTGGGCAACCAACGCGTTGGAGAATCTCGGCCCGCCCCCCGCGGGACTGGAACCGCAACTGAACGAATTGGCTCGGAACAGTCTGGGAGATCAGGCGTATTGGGCGGTGACCTTGCTCGGTCGGCTGGAAATGCCAGGCGAGGCAACCATCACGACCTTGGCAGAGGTGGTCGTCGGCGCCCGCGACGCCAAGGTGCGTCAGCGCGCCGCCTGGGCGCTGGGAAACCTCGGTCCGGAAGCCAAACCGGCACTGCCGCAACTGCAAGCGGCCACCCAACTCACCGATTCCCGCTTGGCCCGACTTGCCGGTAGGGCAATTCAGCAGATCGGTTCGTGATTCGTGTGGGTACCGTCGCCGTCGAAATGAGGTAAAATGCAAATATGGACTCCACCTTCACGGAAATCATGCATCTCCCCATTGCCGAGCGACTGGCGTTGGTCGAACGTATCTGGGATTCTATTGCCGCATCCGAAGAGCCGCTGATCATTCGCGATTGGCATCGCGAGGAGGCCAGCCGTCGCGCCGCCGAATTGGACGCCGACCCGACGATCGCGATCAGCCGAGAAGAACTTTGGAAACGCGTTGACAATGGGCGCTGATCCGCTAAGGTTTCACCCCGAGATTGCTGCCGACATAGAAAAAGCAATCCGCCATTACGACAATATCTCTTCAGAACTTGGGAATCGCTTCCGATCGGCTGTCGATGATTGTTTCGACAGGATCGAGGACAATCCCAACCTGTTTCCGTTCGCATTCGAAGATGTACGATTCGTGCGCACTCGTGGTTTTCCTTATGTAATACAATATCGGCTAGTTCGCGAGGTTCCCGAAGTCTTGGGCGTCTATCATGGCGCGAGTGATCCGGCCCATTGGCGGCGGTAAGCATTGAAGCACATAACGACGATCGCACGGAGAGATCTAATGGACGACATACGTTCTTGCTTGTATCTCGTAGATGAATTACTTACTGCTTATGTCGCGATCCATGACGATGTTTTCAAACGATCGATAAGGCGCCTAATCCCCATTCCTGGCCTCTTCAAGCCGCTAAACCATGCCGCGCACGTTGCTGAATTGGGCCTGATTTCGGAAGAACTCGTCGAAGTGCAAAACTCATTAGAACGTCTCAAGCCTACGAATAAGGCAGTATTGAAAGAAATCGATGTTTTCATGCAATACACCGGTGCCCTTCATGATGCAGTTTTGGCGCTCGAGAGAATTTGCAAACAGTTAAGTTTCAAGGCCAACGGCGGCGCATACTCAATGCAGGAGTACAATGCCGATCTTGCTACATATCACAGATTAGAGGATCGCTATTGCAGTATTGGCGTACGTATGAACGATGCAATAAGTGTTCTCTGAAATGACTAGTAGCCATTTCAGCATCCAATTCTCGGTAGTAAAGACAGCGGTATCCCCGAGGGAACCGAGATATGTAGTAGCTGAACGGAGGTCTTTGAGACCGCCTTTCCTACGTCAACTGCCTAGGCAGTCATTAGATGATCCTGTCTCTACTCCTTCTGGAACATCTCGTGATTCGCATCGCCTCGCGAGAGCAGGTAAGCCATCAGGTCGAGCACCTCTTCTTCGGATAGTGTGTTCAATAGCCCGGTTGGCATCATGGAGACGTCCGAGAGCGCCATATCTTCGATATCGTCCACCTTGACGTCGGTCATCGCCGCCGGGTCGAGCATGTTGGTGATTACCTTGTACGAATCGCCGGAAAGATTCGCAATGCGTCCGCTGACAACCTTGCCATCGACGGTCACGATGTTGACCGCCGCATACTGATCACTGATCGCCTTGCTCGGCTCGATGATCGATTCGAGCAAGTCGCGCGTACTCATGCGGCCCGACAGCCCCGTCAGGTCGGGGCCGATCGCCCCGCCCTGCTCGTCGAAGCGATGGCAAGAAAAACAGTTCGCCACGCCAAACATCTGCTTGCCCTGGGCAAAGTCGCGATTGCTAAGGCCTTGCTCAATCGCTTTCTCTAGTTCGTCGACCGTCCATTCCTTGACAAACGGCCGCTGCTCGCTGGCGAACGACGGAGAAGGGTTGGTCGGCTTGGCGTCGATAAGCGGTAGCAGTTTTTGCTTTGCCTCGGCCGGCAAGTTGGCAACCGCATCGTTCTTGATCTCCTGCACGAACAGGCCGAAGCTGGCACCGCCGCGATAGTTCATCGCGTTGACGAGCCATTGGAAGTACCGCTGTCGCAGTTCCAGCGTCCACCCCTTCTTCAGCAGACGAAGCGACTTTGCGTAGGCGATCTGCTCCTCCTGTGAAGGAGCGGATTCCAACAATTTGACACCCTTCTCAGCGGCCGTGGGGTCTTCCAAGTACACCAGTAGTTCCAGCAACTCGATGTTGATCCGCTGATCCTTGTTCGGCAGCCACACGCTAAAGATGTCGACCGTCCGCTGCCGATCCGACTCGTCCGGCTTGCCCATCCGCGAAAAAGTGAGGCTGTAGCACCGCAGTAGATCGAGCTTGGTCTGAGCGTCGAGCTGCTCCCAATCGATGCGATCCAGGGACGCCAACAACCGTTCTTGTACCCGCTTGTCGCCAACACGAGCTAGGGCCATCAGCGCGGTGATCGCCGCGCGTGGGTTCAGTTCCTCCAACGCCGCCAGCTCCCACGAGTCGACCGGCTGCCACTCGATGGCCACCCGAGCGGCGTACCGCAGAAAGCGATCATCACTGCCCAAGTGGGGCCAAGCCGCCTCGACCGCCCCGTCGACCGACTGACCGTGGAACGCCTCCAATTGGTGGCGCGTGGCGCGGGCCGCGGCGGCTTGCTCCTCTTGGCCGTCGGCAGGTTCGGTCGAGTCGTCGCCGGTATAGGTTACGCGATACAGTCCCGACTGCGACCGCCGTCCGCCTATGGTGAAGTACATGGCCCCATCAGTCGGATGGATGACGATATCGGTCAAGGGCAGCGGCAGGCCGCTGACAAACTCTTCCGCCTCGCCGCCATAAGAAGCGCCCTCGGGTTGCAGATGCACGGCGTACAGCTTGCCGTAGCTCCAGTCGCAGGCGAACAGGGCGTTCTGATATTTTTCTGGAAACTTTGCGCCATGCCCGAATGTCACGCCAGTGGGCGAACCGGGGCCGATGTCGACCGCCGCCGGGAGGCTGTCTCCGTAATAGGCCGGCCACTTGCCCGAGCCGTTCCTCCAGCCGAACTCCCCGCCGCTGACCACGTGGTTAATCCGAGTCGACCGATACCAGGGCGTGTTCATGTCCCATTCCATGTCGGCGTCGAAGGTGAACAGTTCTCCGTGGCGGTTGAACGCAGCGTCGTACTGGTTGCGGAAGCCGGTGGCGATGATTTCCCAGTCCGTACCGTCGGGCTGCATCTGGGCGATGAACCCGCCCGGCGCCGGGACGTCCTTCATGAATCCGCGTCCATAGATTCGCGGCAGCAGCAGGTCTTCGTCCCACGCCAGCGGCACGCGCGAGCGGTTGAACTTCGGCAGTTTGGTTTGATTGCCGCAGACGATATAGATCGATTTGCCGTCGGGCGCAAGTACCGCTCCGTGGGGGCCGTGCTCGCGGCCGCCTCCCTCGAGCGGTTGCAGCATTTCGACCTGGTCGAGTTCACCGTCGCCGTTGGAGTCGAACGCCCGATGCACGCCGACTTTGAACTGCGGGTTATTGACCACCACGTACAGGCTATCGAAGGCCCACAGCAAGCCTTGGGCGCCGCCGATGGCCAGCGGCAGCTTTTCGACTTTGGTATCCGCTGCTGCCGCCGGCGGCGTTACACGGTATAATCCGCCATACTGGTCGGAGACAATCAAGCGGCCCGCCGGATCGGTCGTCATGCTGACCCACGAGCCTTGTTGGTCCTTAGGTACGGTGTAAAGCAATTCGACTTGGAAGCCCGGTAGCGTCTTGATGCGTTCGACGGGCGTAGCGGTTGCTTCCTTCGCCAAAGAAACCGCCGGCGCCCAAAGCAATACGAGAACGGCCAGCAAGGCTGAGAAGTACAAGCGAATGAACGACATAATTAGAGTCTTTCCCTGATGGTCGTGACTGAGGTATTTGCCATGCGGCGGACACCGACACGGCTGGATGCCGCCCTGCCGAAAGGCCCGGTCGCCTAAATTAATGCAAACCTTCATTTTAGCCTCAAGCGGCGGTCGATTACCACATTATCCCGTTTACTTTGTTCCAGCTTAAGCAAGCAACCAATCGAGAAACTCAATGCCTGTTACTGCTAACGGGGGCGACCGCCTGCAAACCATTCGTGAGCTTTCCGAGCGCCTGGTCGCCGCCCAAAAGCCGATTCGCATTCTCAACGCGATCAGTTGGGACGATTCGATCCGCGACGCCTTCTTCGCCGGCGGCTGCAAGCAGTTGCCCCAGGTCGACCGCGGCTACTACGAGGCCCGGCCGCTGGAATTCGACGCCAAGGAGAAGCAACGCGAGCTGTTCGATCTTGATCTGGCGATTCGTCAGAAGCTCGGCGACTACAGCCCCGTGGGGGGCATCATGCGGCGGATGTGCCGTGAATACGAAACGGTCGTTCGCATGCTCGACGCGCGAGGGGAGCCTGACTTTTCTCGCTTTTCCCAAGAGTTGTACGGCAGTTCCACCGAGGTTTTCTATCAAGGCGAACCGACGCTGGCCGACTTTGGCGCGCGGATGGCCGATGCCCTGGCGAATATCGACCGCAGCGACAAGTTTCAGCCGGATGAAAAGCGGTTAACCTCCGAGCAAGCGGTCGAAGAGTTGCAGCGCCGATTGTCGGCCTACTTTCCCGCCGATCAGCACCAGGTTCGGGTAATGCTCAGCGACGGCATCATCTCAGACGCCGCCGCCGGCAGCGACTACATCAAGCTGCGGCAAGACGCCACCTTTAGCGAACGCGATATTCGCCTGCTGGAAGTCCACGAGGGATGGGTTCATGTCGGCACCACGCTGAACGGTCTCAGCCAGCCGGTCTGCACGTTTCTGAGCAAGGGGCCGCCGTCATCGACCGTAACGCAGGAGGGCCTGGCGATCTTGATGGAAAATCTTGCGTTTGTGGGACATCCCGAGCGGGTGCGGCGCGTGAGCAATCGGATTCGCGCCGTCGACTTGGCCGAACAGGGGGCCAATTTCCTAGAGGTGTTCCACTTCTTCCGCGACAAGAATGTACCGGAGCAGGAAGCATACAGCCTCACCGCCCGGGTGTTTCGCGGCAGTTTGCCCGACGGGCAACCGTTCACCAAGGATGTAAGCTACTCCAAGGGCTTCATCCTCGTTTACAACTTTATTCAACTGGCGGTGCGGCGCGGCAAGCTCGATCGCATTCCGCTGTTGTTCTGCGGCAAGACCACCCTGGAGGACATGCGAACGCTCAACCACCTGGTGGAAGAAGGATTGGTCCAGCCGCCGAAGTTCCTTCCGCCGCAGTTCGCCGATCTGCAAGCACTGACGAGCTGGATGTGCTATAGCGGCTTTCTGCGACGGCTCAACCTGGATCAGATCGAAGCGGAGTATTCGAGCATTCTGTAATGCATCGTCCCGCGGTCGTGCGTTTAGGGATGACTCACAGATTACTTCGGCAATTGCTTCGCCTAATGCCAAGTCGACTCTAGTGTCGTTTTGAACAGGAGGAAACGGAGAGAACGAAGAAGTGATTCTTTGTTGCCTCCTATCCACTCTGTTCACTGCAAGCGGCACCCGGCAGCCTTTCCAGTAATCTTAGATTACATCAACTACAATAAACTGCTCGATCGACATTCCGCCTAGACTGTTCAATACCACATCGCATCGAACAGGCCGAGCAAAATCAAAGAAAAGAAAAGTGCGCTCGTCAATTTCGGGCCACCTCAGACATTGATTAACTACAGGCAACGAAGAGTACAGAGTCAACAGAGACTTCGGTTCTCCGTTTACTCTGTTGCCTTCTGTTCAAACAAGCCGTGGAGTTGACCAGCAACCAATGCAAAGAAAATACGGAAGTTATTCTTGAGTCATCCCTTACCGCTGGGCGGCCAGCACTTCGGTCGCCTTCATCTTCAGCGTCTTGATCATCGAATGCAGGCCGTTGCTGCGAGAGCGGCTGAGGTGGTTCTTCAATTCGAGCTTCTCGAACAGCCCGTCTAAGTCCATCCGGATGATCTCTTCGGCGGGCCGGCCGGAGCAAAGATGGACCAGAATCGCTATCAGCCCCTTGGTGATTCGCGAGTCGCTGTCGGCGATGAATTCGACCGTCGGCTCACCGTTGCTCCCGGCATTGGCAACCAGCCACACGCGGCTCTGGCAGCCTTGCACCAGATGGTCGTCGTCGTGCAAATCATCTGGCATCGGCGGCAAGTGGTCGCCTAGCTCGATGATAAACGCGTACTTTTCTTCCCATTCGTCGAACAGGTCGAAGTCGGCAATCAACTCATCGATTGTTTTGGGTATCGCGGAAGACATGAATTGGGGCGGCTAAATGGAAGTAAAGTTAGTTTTGCAGACATTCCCATGCGACTAATTCCATCTTAGATGCATCGCTGCTTTTTCTCCAGGGCTTGCGCAAAGCCTTGTCCAACGGGAGAGGTGTTGCCCGCAGCGAACCATTGCTACTGTAGTCGGCCGACGCACCCAATATCGCGGACATGGCTTTCCCGGAACTTCGTCAGCCGTCTCCCGTCTACCGTTAAGAGCCGACCAACCGGCCGAAGCCTGGAGAAATGGCCGCCGGCGGCGAAGAAATGGGTTGAATCGACCGCATTTCCGAAGCAAAATAGCAGGTGGCAGCAGTCCGGGGGAGTCGGGCCGCGGCAGCTCATGCAACGCTTTTCGCCAACGGATCACGCGAGGCGTTGTGTGCCGCCTCGTTCACTATGTTTTCAGGGAGAATCACGTAGCGTGTCCCATTCGACTACCACGGATCTCAGTCCCGCGCCCCTGCTCGACGCATTTGAAACGTTTAACGGCCGCTACATCGATCTGGACCGAGAACTGACGATCGACGCGGACGAACTCAGATCGATGAGCCGTTCCATCCATGCCGCATTAGTCGCCGCCGGGCTGGTGCGCAATGAACGGGTGATCTTTTGCGTCGGCAACGGACCGCAGTTCGTTGCCGCCTTTTTCGCAGTGCTGTCGAGTGACGCCGCTCCCTTGCTGGTCCACTGCGACACGCCCCCGGCCGAGCTATTGCGCTATGCGCGCGAGTTTGGTGCCCGCAAGATCCTCACCGATTCTTACAACGCCGAAACGCTAGCCTCGATCACGGCGTCGACGCACACCGTCGACGCCGGCCACGGCTACTCGCTGGCGTTCGGCGCCGTCGACGACAGTCACGCCGACTTTGTGAACAGCTTTCCCGCACTGGGCGGCGTGCCACTGCATCCGACCAGCGGCACCACGGGCCGGCCGAAGATTGCCATTCGCCACGCCGTCGCAGCGGTGGCCGAGGGCCGGCAGTATGCCGACGCGATGGAGATAACCGCCGAAGACAACCTGCTCTGCGTCGTGCCGATGACCCACGGCTACGGCTACGGCACCTGCATGACTACGGCGCTGTTGCGCAGCGCCACGGTCTATACCATTCGCAAATTCAATCCACGCAGCACGGCACGAGCGCTGACGCAACATCCGATTACCGCGTTTTTTGCCACGCCGGCGGTGCTCGATCTACTGTTGGCCGCCCGCAAGCCGGACGATCCCGTACCGCGCAGGGTACTGTCGGCCGGGGCGCCGCTCTCGACTCGCACGGCAACGCGGTTTCACGAGGCAACCGGCCAATGGGCGATGCCGCTGTATGGAACGACTGAGACAGGAGGCGCAACCGTCGCCTATGGCGTGGCCGAACCCTGCATGGACGCCAATATCGGACCGCCCATGCCGCCGATCGAGGCCGCGATTCGCCCCATCGAGGACGCCGACGAACTGGAAGCAGGATTGGGCCGCGTGGCGCTGAAGACGCCCGCGGTCATGGCAGGCTACTTGCGCCCCAGCGGCGTGGACGCCTCCGGCATCGAGGACGGCTGGTTCACCACCGGCGATATCGGGTATATTGACGAGCGCGGCTGCATCAATCTAGCGGGCCGCGAGTCGGAGTTTATCAATGTGTTCGGCATGAAGGTCGTGCCGAGCGAGGTCGAGTCGGTCATTGCCGCTTATCCGGGCGTCACCGACGTCAAGGTCTACGCGGGCAAGCACCGCAGCGGTTCAGAAATCGTGAAGGCATGCATCGCCGCGGCGGAAGACTTCGACGTGGCGGCACTTCGGCAGCACTGCCAGGAACAGCTCATCCACTATAAACGACCCGAGATGATCATACGCCTCGACGCCGTGCCGCGCTCGCCGCTGGGCAAAATCATCAAGGATCAACTTCCCTAGGAAGTCTTCTCTCGCAACCGAGATCAAGCCTCATGGATTCCAGTTCCACCGTACAAGAAGTCCGCGCCATTCTGGCGGCAATTCTGCAAGAAGACGAAACGTCTGAGATCCGCGACGCCGAGCAACTTGACGTGGACGCCCGATTCGCCGACATGGGCATCAATTCCGTCGATCTGATGGAGTTTGTCTTGCGGGTGGAGGATCGCTTTGATGTCTCCTTGCTCGAAGAACTCGCGCCGGAGGATTTGCCCGAGACGCTGGCCGGCTGGGGCGAACTTGTCGACAAAACAGCCGCCGCCGGCTAGGCCAACTGAATCCGACAACCATGGCGATCGAAATCCGCACGTTTGACGGCGACCCGGAGGAATTGGCGAGGTTCTGCGTTTCCTGCTGGCGGCAAGCGTACGAGGGCACCAACATGCCGTTTCCGTTGTGGAGCGGCGAGTTCATGGAGTGGGAGAACTTCGGTCCGCTGCATGCGGATCGGCACTTTCTTGTAGCGGCCTACGATGGCGGGCGGTTGGTAGGCGCCTTGCCGGCGCGGCCCGTTCCGTTACAGGTCGACGGCGAGCCGGTCGAAGCGACGATCTCCTCGTACTTCGGCGTCGATCCCGCCTACCGCGAGCAAGGAGTCGCGCTGAAGCTCAATCTCGAACAGCGGCGACGGCATCGGCAGCGCGAAGCTTCGTTTATGCTGGGCTACGTCTACATGGGTGCCTCGGCCGCCAAGGGAAAGGAATTCTGGCTGCGGCAGCCCAAGAACGTAAAAGTCACCGCCAAGCTGGGGCTTTGGGCGCGGATTCTCGATCACCGCGCGGTCGCAAAATTCGAGCGGGCCGCTTTCGACAAGTGGGGCGCCCGGTTGCTGGGAATCGTGCAGCGAGCGCCCAAGCCGCTCCGCGACAGCAAAGGCATTCGCCCTTTTCAAGCAGACGACCTAGCCGATTGTCAGGCGTTGGCCGCTCGCGTAGCAGACGGCAACGAACTGACTTACCTCTGGCCGGCCGACGCTCTTGCGCGGCAACTCGACCATGACGGGGTACCGCGTACCGTGGTTGCCGAGGAACAGGGCCGGGTGACGGGGCTGGTCAACTACTGCCATCTCGTCCTGCGGCACATCGACGCCCATGGTGACGACCAGATCAAGGCGGCGGTCATCGATTTGCTGTCGGTCCGTGAATGCTCCTCGTCGATGGCGAAACGGCTCGTCCGCGTCGCTTTGCGGCAGATGCACGAAGAGGGCTGCCATGTGGCGCTGATCCTGCGAACGCCCTGCTTCCCCGCCGCGAGACTGCTGCGTCACGGTTTCGTCGCCCAACCGGCCGCCTACGCACTAGCGGTCACGGAAATGGGCAAACGCAAAGCGCCGCAGGGGCTACGGAATGTGCATGTCCATTGGCGGTAGTCGCACTGGCCGCATTGGCCGCTGTAATACCACCTGGGTATCGACGCATTGTGGCAATGGCTTTCGCAGCGCGTTTAGCCATACCGACGATAAGGATCGCCGCTGCCAGCGTTGACGATACAAATGATATGGAGCACGAGTCCTGGAAGTACGAACAGTACGTAACCCATGAAGGTGCAGAACATCCATACAATGCCCGCAGCGACCTCGCCTTTGTAGATCTGTCCCACGCCTGGCCATAGCAGACTGAGCAATATTGCCACTCCTGGGTTCCAGAACTGTCTACGAGGATGGTACGAAGGAACATGGGGGATTGCCGTGGCCGCAACATTGTTGTTCATGATGTTCACCGTGGCCGCCGCCTGACGTTCATGATGAAGCGCCTCGTCGAGGTATTCGCCACAATGCTTGCATTTCCTTGCCACTCGTTTGATCTCTTCGCCGCAAAATGGGCAACTCGCTACGTCGTGGGCAGTTATCGGCCCATATTCAACGATCTCGGCGAGGTCTTTGTCGGCGGCGTCCACAAGATCGTATCGCGGCGACACGATAAGTTCTTGTTTCGGGCTGGCTTTCAGCGGCTGGGGCGGTTTCGGTCGGGTGGGGACTTTCAACTGCGGAGGGTCCGGAATGGTCGGAGCGCTAGTGAGGGCAACGGCTGGCACGGAAACCGCCTCGCGTTTCATCACTTCGTGCGCTGTCGCAGCGGGTCTGGGCGGTGGCTGTAGCGGATAATCGACCGCCGCCTTGGCAGTCGCGCCGCCCGAGGACTTTTGAGGTGGCTGTTGCGGCTGAGCCGCGACAGCGAATTCGAGTCCTTCCACCGAAGCAATCGGCTGCCACCGTCCGTCCGGGTGTTTGCGAATCTGCATCTCGGCCCGCAACTTGCGCTGTTGAGCCAGTGCCTTAACCGCTGCGCCACTCAACGGTCCGCTGATTTTTTCGCCATGCTTGATGTCGAACATCGCCTAGCCCCCGGGGACGACTCATGCCACTCATTCGGGTGACATGCAAACTGTCATGAAGTGTAAGGGACTGGAGGGAAAACTTCAACCAATGGAATCAACAACCGGAATGAACAAGAGCTACCGTATTTGCGCCACCCGCAATTGGACGCGACGGTCGCGTCCGGCGATAATGAACCGCTCTGTTTGAGCTTTCCAAGTAGCCGGTTCCGCCAGATCGAATATGATTCGACTTTTTCTGACTGCATCCATCAAAGGGAATCCCACCATGCGTATGCTACTTTGCCTTGTCGTTGCCGGAATCTTCACTTTGCCGATGGCGATGGCCGAAAAGCCCCAGCAGTACGACGTCGTGATCTATGGTCCCACCAGTGCTGGCGTAGCGGCGGCGGTGCAGGTGAAGAAGATGGGCAAGTCGGTGGTGGTCGTCGGGCCCGACAAGCATCTGGGCGGCCTTAGCGCCGGCGGCCTGGGCTGGACCGACAGCGGCAACAAGGCGGTGATCGGCGGCATCAGCCGCGAGTTCTATCAGCGCGTCAAAAAATACTACGACGATCCCGCAACCTGGAAATGGCAGGACTCTAAGGAATATTCCCGCTACCGGGCCGACGACGACGCCCAATGGACCTTCGAGCCGCATATTGCCGAGCGAGTCTTCGAAGACCTGGTTCGCGAGTACGAAATTCCTGTATTGCGGGAAGAATGGCTCGACCGTGCCGACGGCGTCGCGATGAAGGACAACCGTATCGAGTCGATCACGATGCTCTCGGGCAAGAAGTTCAAGGGCAAGATGTTCATGGACGCCACCTACGAAGGCGATCTGATGGCCGCCGCCGGAGTCAGCTTCCATGTCGGCCGCGAACCGAATTCGCAATACAACGAAACACTCAACGGCGTGCAGATCGCCAACGCCCGCAGTCACCAGTTTGAGCATAACATAAGCCCGTACAAAACGCCGGGCGATCCGTCGAGCGGCCTGCTGCCGCGGGTGTGGGACGATCCACCAGGCGTGCAAGGCGAAGGCGATCATCGAGTGCAAGCCTACAACTTCCGCATGTGCCTGACCCGCGTACCAGAAAACCGCGTCCCCTTCCCTAAGCCGGAAGGCTATGATCCGGCGCAGTACGAATTGCTACTGCGGACGTTGCTAGCCGGCAGCCGGCACATCCGCGGCAAGTTCGATATGTTGCCTAACGGCAAAACCGACACCAACAACCACGGCTCGTTCTCGACCGACAACATCGGCATGAACTACGACTATCCCGAAGCCAGCTACGAGCGGCGGCAGGAGATCATCGACGAGCATCGCCTCTATCAGCAGGGCTACTGCTACTTTTTGGCCAACGATCCCCGCGTGCCGGAGGACGTCCGCAAGTGGTACGGCGAATGGGGCCTGGCCAAGGATGAATTTACGGACAACGGCCACTGGCCGCACCAGATCTACGTCCGCGAGGCGCGGCGGATGGTCGGCGACCTGGTGGTCAACGAGAACCACCTGCGGCGCAAGATACCCACCGAGCGCTCGATTGGCATGGGAAGCTACAACATGGACAGCCACAACACGCAGCGATATGTCACCGCCGACGGCTTTGTCCGCAACGAGGGAGACATCCAGGTCAACCCGGGCGGACCGTATCCGATCGACTACGGCGCGATCATTCCTAAACAGGACGAATGCGAGAACCTGCTGGTGGTATGCGCGGTCTCCAGTTCGCATATCGCCTACGGGTCGATCCGCATGGAGCCGGTGTTCATGATCCTAGGACAAAGCGGCGCGACGGCCGGGGTAATGGCGATCGACAAGCAGATCGCCGTTCAGGAGGTTCCCTACAATGAGTTGAGTGAGCGACTGGAAAAAGACGGGCAAGTGCTGGAGTATCTCGGCGGCGGCCATTCGCAGACCGGTCTCGACGCGGGCAAGTTGCCGGGCGTCGTCGTGGACGATACGCAGGCCAAGCGGCTGGGCGCCTGGCAGCCGAGCACATCGATCGGTCCGTTCGTCGGCCGCGGCTACTTGCACGACGGCGACGCGCGGGACGGCAAGGCCCAGATCGCCTACGCTACTAACTTACCAGCCGGCAAACACGAGGTCCGCGTGCTGTTTGCTCCTCACGACAACCGCGCGACCAATACGCCGGTCACCATCGAGCACGCCGACGGCGAAGCAAAGCTCCACATCAATCAGCGGACCGCCGGCCAGGCAAAAGACGGCTTCCGTTCGCTCGGCGAGTTTGAATTCGCCGCCGACCGCCCTGCGGTCGTGACGATCTCCAACGAAGGTGCCGACGGCTACGTCATCGCCGACGCCGTGCAGTTTGTGCCGCAATAAAGTGGCTGAGGCGTCTCGCCGCAGTAGAAGTGCTAATCCACTTGGATTTCCGCTGCGGCGAGACGCCGCAGCCACGTTCACTTGCCCACTGCCAGGCCGCCGCGACGGAAATCGGCCACGCCGGTCCGTCGGCCGCTGGTAGGATCGACCCAGATCGAGTGTGCCGAGCCTTGCCCCCGCTCCGGCGCTGGTACGATGCGGTGGCCCATTCGCGTGAGCGCTTCCACGGTGGCGGCGAATTCTTCTTGACCGGCCCCTTCGTACTGCAGCGCATCCGGCAGCCATTGATGATGCATCCTTGCTTGTGCCAAGTTTTCGCGCGGCGACATCTGGTAGTCGACGTGATTGACGATCGTCTGCAGCACCGTGCTGATGATGCTCCGCCCGCCGGGGCTGCCGGTAATTAGAATCGTGTTGCCATCGCGACAGACGATCGTTGGGCATTGGGAGCTGAGCATCCGCTTGCGCGGCTCGATCAAGTTCGCGGGCGTGCCGATGCGACCCGTGGTGTTGGTCAGCCCGGCGACCCAATTGAAATCGCCCATTTCGTTGTTCAGCAGGAAACCCGCCCCGCGAACGACGACCCGCGAGCCGAAGCTCTGCTCCAGCGTATACGTGTTGGCCACGGCCATGCCAGAGGCATCGACAATGGAGAAGTGCGTCGTCTGATCGGTGAAGGTTGCCTTCTTTACGAAGCCCGACTTCTCCGAGATGCCGGGTTTCTCCTTCTCGGCTAGCGGGATGTCTTTGCCCAAGTCCTCGCTCGGCGTGGCGCGGCGGGCATCGATCTCGCGGGCCAGCTTGGCGGCGTACTCCTTCGAGGTGAGGTGCGCGGGGATTTCAACGAAGTCGGCGTCCCCCAGGTGACGGGCGCGATCGAGATAGGCCCGGCGCATGGCCTCGAGCATCAGATGCGCCGCCTGGGGCGAGTAAGGCGAGCGGGAGGCGTCAGCCTCCCGGTGAGAG
>JBGTJT010000497.1:0-1740 GCA_041744995.1 Pirellulales bacterium
CAAGCCGTGTAGCGGACTCGGCCGCCATCTTTCCAGTAGCTGTGCTCCGGCCCCACACCGGGATAATCGAGTCCCGCGGAGACCGAATGGACGTCGCTCGTCTGGCCGTCCTCGTCCTGCATCACGTAACTAAAACTGCCATGCAGCACGCCGGGCGCGCCGTAGGACAGGGGCGACGCATGATCGCCCGCGTGGTTGCTCCGCCCCCCCGCCTCGACGCCGAACAACTCGACTTCCGTATGATCGACGAACGGGTAGAACATGCCGGCGGCGTTGCTGCCGCCGCCGACGCTGGCGACCACGGCATTGGGCAGGCGGCCAAGCTGCTGTTGGCTTTGCTGGATCGTTTCCTTGCCGATCACCGACTGGAAATCGCGGACGATCATCGGAAAGGGATGCGGCCCCACCACGGAGCCAAGAATGTAGTGCGTGTCGTCGACGGTGGTCATCCAGTCGCGCATCGCCTCGTTGATGGCGTCTCGCAAGGTCCGCGAACCGCTGGTCACCGGGCGAACTTCCGCGCCGAGCAGTTTCATGCTGAACACGTTCGGCTTCTGCCGGCGAATGTCCTCCTCGCCCATGTAGACGACGCAGGGAAGTCCGAAGCGGGCGCAGGCAGTGGCGGTCGCCACGCCGTGTTGCCCGGCACCGGTTTCGGCGATCACGCGGCGCTTGCCCATCTGCAAGGCAAGCAGCGCCTGGCCGAGTGTATTGTTGATCTTGTGCGAGCCGGTATGATTGAGGTCTTCGCGCTTCAGCCAGATTTGCGCCCCGCTGCACTGTTCGGTCAGCTGTTCGGCAAAGTACAACGGAGAAGGCCGGCCGACGTAATCCCGCAACAATCCGGCGAGTCGCGATTGAAATTGCTGGTCCCCTTTGGCCTTCTCATACTCGACGGCGAGTTGATCGAGCGCTGCGGTTAGCGTCTCGGGCACGAACCGGCCGCCATAGTCGCCGAATCGTCCCAGTGCATTGGGAACCTGGCTGCTGGTGCTCATGGCGTGGAATGGTCACTGTGGGTAAGGGTCACTGTGGGTAGGCTTGAATGCAGCGAATAACTTACTATACCACGAGCCACCGCCGATGACGACGGGGACCGGGGTGAAACGTCGCGATAGGAGGCTATTCGTGTTCGATCCGTGTTCCTTCCGTGGCCCAAGAACGTCATGAATCAGCACCTGCAAGATTCGATTGTCGTCATCGGCGCCGGGGCCGCTGGGTTGATGGCGGCAATTCGTGCGGCTGAATCAGGCGGCGACGTGTTGTTACTGGAAAAGAACCGCCGGCCCGGCGTCAAAATCCTGATGTCCGGCGGCACCCGCTGCAACATCACGCAAGCGACCGACGCCCAAGGCATCGTCAGGGCGTTCGGCAAGCAGGGCCGGTTTCTGCATTCGCCGCTGGCGGCGTTGTCGCCGGCGCAACTGGTGGCCCTGTTCGAGGCGGAAGGGGTCGCCACCAAGCGGGAAGAGACCGGCAAGATATTCCCCGTCAGCGACAAGGCCCGGGACGTACTCGACGCCCTGCTCCGCCGACTGCATCGCACCGTCGCGACGCTGGCGGTGGAGGAACCGGCCACTGCGATTCGGCGCAATGATGCCGGCGGCTTCGAGATCGTCACTCCGCGGCGGACGTTGACCGCCTCGCGGCTGATTGTCACCACCGGCGGCAAGAGTTATCCCGGCAGCGGGACCAGCGGCGACGGCTACGACTGGCTGGCGGAACTCGGTGGCGGTCTGG
>JBGTJT010000498.1:0-3645 GCA_041744995.1 Pirellulales bacterium
TATCGTACTCAAGCGACCGGTTCGTTAAGATTGGAGCCTCTGCCACTTACCGTCCTCCAATCCGCGTCGCAAACATGAGCGTTTCCATTGCCATTCTGCCGGTCGCCGGTCGTGGTACCCGGCTGTTGCCGCTGACCAAGAGCCAGCCCAAGGAGATGCTGCCGGTCGGCCGCAAGCCGGTCGTCCAGTACGTCGTCGAGGAGCTGGCCCTGTCCGGCGTCCGCCGGCTGCTGTTCGTCACCGGCCCCGGCAAGACGGCCATCGAGAACCACTTCGATATCGACGTCGAACTGATCGAGCATCTCCGACACACCGGCAAGGAGGATCTGCTCGAAGAGCTGGCCTTCGAGCGGCAGGATATCGACTTTCTCTACACCCGGCAGCGACGGCAATTGGGGCTGGGCCACGCCGTGCTGTGCGGTCGGCCGATGGTGGGGGACCAGCCGTTCGTGGTCGCCCTCGGGGATTCCTTCATCGGGCCGACGGGCGACTCGCGGATCGTGGAGCGGATGATCGACTGCTTCGACGGCGAAGGGGCCGACGCGGTGATCGCGTTCGAGCAAGTCCCCGCCGCGGAGGTCGTGCATTACGGCATCGCGCAGCCGGCCGGCGCCGTCGACGGCACGCACTTCGTGTTGTCCGACGTGGTCGAAAAGCCGTCGGCCGCCGCCGCCCCGAGCGATCTGGCCATTGCGGGCCGCTACGTGTGCAGTGCCAAACTGTTCGACTACTTGAAAAACACCGCGCCAGGTAAAGGCAATGAGATCCAATTCACCGACGCCCTACGGGCTTGCATCCGCGACGGCGGCAAGGTGCTTGGCGTGCGGCTGCTGCCGGGCGAGCGGCGGTTCGACGTGGGCAACTTCGGCAGCTACTTTCAAGCGTTCCTGGAAATGGCCCTGCGCGATCCGGAATATGGCGAACAGGTCCGAAATCAGATCAGTGGCCTGCTGGACGAGTCGCACAACGCTTAACTAACGAGGAATGAAATCCTAAGAACCAATTTCTAAATCCTAAACAAATTCGAACGTGGGAAATCAGAATGCTCGAAACGAGTGGAGCAACAGCGTTTGGATCATTAGAGCCTTCGAGATTCGAACATTGTTTAGAATTTCGAATTTAGTGCTTAGGATTTCCTGACATGCAAATCATCCGCAACCACGCCTATGCTCGCGCCGGACTGCTGGGCAATCCGTCGGACGGTTATTTCGGCAAGACGATTGCGCTGGTCGTGCCGCAGTTCTCCGCGCAAGTGACGCTGTACGAATGGGAAGACGTCGAGGTGGTGTGGAGCCAGCAGGACCGCGGGGCGTTTCGCAGCGTCCAGGAGCTGGTCGAAGACGTCCGCAGCCACGGCTACTACGGCGGCGTGCGGCTGGTGAAGGCGACCATCAAGCGGTTCGTCGACTATTGCCAGGCGCAGAGTATCGAGCTGCACGTGCGCAACTTCTCGGTCCGCTACGAGACGACCATCCCCCGCCAGGTCGGCATGGGGGGATCGAGCGCGATCATCATCGCCACGCTCCGCTGTCTAATGGAGTTTTACGAAGTGGAGATCCCGTTGCCGGTGCAGCCCTCGTTGGCACTGAGCGTCGAGACGGAGGAGCTGGGCATCGCGGCCGGATTACAAGATCGCGTGGTGCAGGTCTACGAGAAACTCGTCTACATGGACTTTAGCCCGGCGGCGGCGCTGCAACTGCAGGGGTTTACCTGCGGTCACTACGATGTCGTCGAACCGCGGCCGTGGCCGAAGTTGTACTTGTCCTATCACACCTCCGTCGGCGAGCCGACCGAGATTGTCCACAACAATCTCCGCAGCCGCTACCAAAATGGCGACCGCGACGTGCTGCAAGCGATGGAGCGATTCGCCTGGCTGGCGGCGGCAGGTCGGGCGGCGTTGGAAGCCGGCGATGGGGAGCGTCTGCACCAACTGCTCGACGACAATTTCAATTTGCGGCGTTCGATCTGCCGCATTCCCGCCTGGCAACAGCAGATGATCGACACCGCTCGCGACTGCGGCGCGGCCGCCAAGTTCGCCGGTTCCGGTGGAGCGATCATCGGCACGGTTCGCGACGAACAGATGCTGGAAGAACTTTCCGCGCGCATGGCGCAGATCGGCTGCGCGACGGTGTCGCTCGGTAGCTGAATTCCGTTACGGCAGGCCGGGGAAGTAGCCGAACGAGTTGCCGAAGGTGGTGCCGTGGCCGGTGGGGCGCAGCCCTTGCGCGGCGCCGGTTGCTGGATGCGCGGCAGTGCCTCGGCCGGGACTACGGGCCGGCGCAGATCTTTGCCCCTGCCCCTGCAACTCGAGCATCTGTTGCTGCTGTTGCATTAATTCCTGCTGCTGAAAATCCATCAAGGCCGCATTCTGATTGAGCCGCTGCAATTCGCGGGCCTGTTCCTGCGCCTGTTGATTCGCGAAGCGGCGAAATTCCATCTCGGGACGAACGATGGTGAAATAGTCCGAAGTTGGCGTGGGGCTGTTCAGCAACCGCAGAAATGGATTGACGGTTGGACGCTGAAGCAGATCCTGGCGCGGCGGGAGATTGCCCGGCGTCGAGGGGTTGTTGTTGAACGATTGCCGCTGGTTCTCGAAACTGCCAAACGACGGCACGTTCAGATTGCCCGGAGCACGCGTCTGGCCGAACGTCGAGCGACCATACCCTTGCGCCTCCGCCTGGGGCGCCTGCGATAACACGCCCACAAAGAGAATCACGGCGGCGATCAAATATTCAATTCGCATCGGTTTCTCCCAGGAGCGGGTAGGATTTTGAACAGGAGGGAACAGAGAAAACAAAGAAAAGGATTCTCAGTTGTCTCCTTTTCCCTCAGTTTGCTCAAGCAAAGTGATCATCATTACGTCCGAAACCGGATGCCGGTATAGCGCGTTTCATGAATTTTGTTCCGGGTTGGTTCGTCGTGTCAGACTGCATCTACGCCTGGCGCGAACCTGTCAGGCATTCCTTTTACAATTTTTAATCGACTCTTCAGGCAACAGAGCGGGGCAGAGTCAACAGAGCATGTATCTCCGTTTCCTTCGTTTCCTCCTGTTCCAACGGCCCTGGTAGAGCCTTAACGCCCTGGGACCATTGTCCCGTCCGTCTGCCTTAAGGCACCTCTGCCCCAACCACTAAAAGTATACCAAAAGTCGGGTGTTCATAGCCAACAGGTAGCTGAATTCACCAGAATTCAGATGCCCTGGATTCTCAGTCCACGGCGGCTGTTCGTTGCCTCGTGGTTAGCCCCCTGCCAGCTTGTCTGGCAGGTGAACAAGTTTGCCGGGCTAGTCTCCATGAGGCACGCCACCCAGCCCCCTGCCGGAAGCGTCCGTCAGGTGAATCAATCTCTTGCCGACAAAATCTACTCCTGCCGGACGCTTCCGGCAGGGGGTGGCTTTGTTGCTCGTTGCCTCTAGCTGTAAAACTTTCGCTCCAGCCGCACAAGGCGGCTGGGGGCGTCCGATTTTGTCCACGGAATTCTACGCGAATTCAGCTACCATTTTGACGGAATTCTTGGCGAATTCCGCTACGTGTTAGAAAAAGTTGTTGTTGTTTCGGTCGTGTCGGTACGACTGGTTCAGGTTGCGGATCGCGCCGCTGCCGAGCAGGATGAAGCTGCTGATCCGCTCGATCGGCGCGGTCAGCC
>JBGTJT010000499.1:0-9502 GCA_041744995.1 Pirellulales bacterium
GATGCGCAGGCGGGGTATCCCTAGAATGAGGCCGTTCCGCCCTGCCGCCCGCCGAGGATGCCATTGGTGCCCAGTCTGACCGTCGAAAATTACGTCAAGCAGATCTACCTGATTTGCGCCTCCCAGGAGGGCCGCCCCGCCGCCACCGGGCGAATCGCAGCCGAGCTTGAGGTCTCGCCCGGCACGGTGACCAGCATGCTCAAGACGCTCAGCGAGAGCCAGTTGGTGACCTACACCCCCTACGAAGGCACGCTGTTGACGGCGGCCGGCGCGGCGCTGGCGTTGCGGATGCTGCGGCGGCATCGGCTGATCGAACTGTTTCTGGTCGAGACGCTGGCTCTGGACTGGAGCGAGGTGCATGAAGAGGCCGAGCACATGGAGCACGCCGTCAGCGATCGACTGATCGATCGGATCGACGAGTACCTGGGCCATCCTCGCGTCGACCCCCACGGCGACCCGATACCGCGGGCCGACGGCTCGCTGGAGACGTCCGCGGCCCAGCCGCTGAATACCTTGCCAATCGGTGCCGAATTCCGCTTGGAACGCGTGCTCGATCAGTCGGTCGAGTTCCTCGGCTTTCTCAGCGAACACGCCTTGGAAATCGCCGCCACCGGCCAGGTGACCGCCCATCGAGAGGAAGCGGGCATCGTGACGATCCGAGTTTCCGGCCAGGACATTACCATCGGCAACGACGCCGCCGCCAAGATGCTTGTGGTGGCGAGGTAGGCAGAGCGCCGGTTGTTGGCGGCCTCGGAGGGCCGCCCTACTGTGCTGCCGCCGGCCTCGGAGGGCCGCCTTACGGATTCGCTACATCAGCGGATCATACCCCAGTGATCGCCGGGCGACCGACAACTGGCCGGAGTGCATCCCCTCGTGCCAGACGGCCATCTCGAACGCCGAGCCTTTATCGGACAGGAAGTCGGGCGTGCCATGCGGCAACGGAGTCGCCAGGTCGTCCTCGGACATTGAATCGAGCAGTTCCAGCAGCACGGCCCGCCGCTCGCGAAACACCCCCCGCACCTCCTCAACCGCTGGGTAAGCCCCGATATCATCCGACGGCTGCGATCCCATGCCGAAGCATTGTTGGTATTCGGGCAGCGGCTTCGCTTTCTCCGGCGCGACGAGAGAAATCAGAAAGTTGTCGGTCTGCGCCAAGTGGCCCATGATCCACAACGGATGATTTGCGCGAGGGTGGACCTGGTGGGTCCACTCCTCGGGTCGAGCGAGGCTGTCGAGATACCCGTCGGTCAATTGGCGGGCACCCTCCAACTGGCGCCGCAGTCTCTCTTTCAAGGCCATAGTGAATCCTAATTTGGTAAACAGAACAGGATTGGGGTACCCAATGGTAGATGCCAGAGCAAAGTCGGCGATTACACAGAAGTTTATCGATATTTTGTGTATACAGTACCACCCGTTACGGCTATTTCCGTCGGCTTCGTCATGCCGTCCCATAAACAGTCCTTGTGGTGTTTAGGGAATTCTTAAAAGTGGGTGGAATTTGCTTGCGTTGCCTTGCGAGCAGAAGTATCATCAGGATCGCTCCAATGGGCGGTCGATTAGCGGTCTCATGTAGTGTTGGAATTAAAAGCAACTGGGAGAATCGTCTAATGCAACGCATCATTTACTCGGCCTTAGCGGCAACGCTGCTGGCGTTTGCGTCACCTGCCGTTGGAGCTACTCACATCGGATGGGTTGCTGGTGGGAGCCCCTATACGGCGCATACTGCGGACGGTTCCACTTGGGCAAGTCAAGCGGCCGCCTTGAATCTGGTGACGACAAGTGACATGAACGGGGTGCATGCCCTTAGTTCCTCAAGGGCTGTCATCGTCGGCAACAATCCTGCGGCGAATAGTGGTGTCTTTCGAACTGTTGATGGAGGAATCACCTGGTTGGAGTCCTCTGTCACGGGCGTCTCCAATAATCCTAATTGGTTCGCTGTCGATTTTGCGGGATTAAACTATGGCTGGACCGTGGGCGCGGACCTCTGGCTGGCGACGAGTTCCAACGGCGGTGCGAATTGGATTGCTCAGCAACTTGACTCATTCCCAACCATTTCCGGCCGCCCAAACCTTAATGCGGTGCAGGTCTTAAGCACCGACGTGATTTTTTCCGTTGGCAACAACGGGCATATCATCAGATCGACTGATGGCGGGGCAAATTGGGGGCTTACACGATTTGATTCAAGAAACTTACACGACGTGATGTTTGTTGATGGTTCGTCAGGCTGGACTGTTGGTGTGAACGGAGTTGTTTTCCATACGTCCGATGGCGGCGCGAACTGGTCGGAACAAACCACACCGATCACTGGCAATCTCAATGGCGTCTGGTTCACTAGTGCGACAGTCGGTTGGGCTGTAGGGAATGGAGGCCGCGTGCTTGCAACCGACGATGGTGGTGACACTTGGGATTACCTTTACGGTTCTGGATCCACGTTCGGAACATCAGTTTTCGATACCCATATTCTTCATGGGATCACTTTTGGCGACAGCCAAACTGGCTGGATCATTGGAAACAACGGCCAAATCTGGGGAACCATTGATGGCGGCAACAGTTGGGTCACTCAGTTTGGCCCAAGCGGAGTTTCGGCACTCCGCTCCATTTCGATGGTCACGATTCCGGAGCCTACCGCGCTGAACCTGCTGATGAGTTGCGGTATCTGTGGACTTGGCGCGATGATTCTTCGCCGTCACTCGAAGCGGCAAGGCGTAGGCGTTTAATCGGCCACTTGGGACCGATGACAACGGCTCATTCGACCGTACTCGATAAGCCGAACGTAAGTCGTTGCCGAAGCTGCCAGCACCGACGCAACCTCCCCCGCCGCGCACGCTGGCAGCGTGCCCAACGTGCTGGCAGTGTGCCCAACGTGAATCAATCGCGACAAAATCGCGTACAATAACCTGGCGCACTGACTTACAGCCTTGCGGCGGCCCTTCCGACGGGTGGCCGTTTGACGGGTTCCGCCCGACGACGTAAAAACGAGGGCTGGAGATCGCAATCAACCAGTAAGTGTGGATGGCAACCGATGATGGAAAACGCAGGAGTGCAGCCGGCCCCGGAGCGAGCCAAGGAATATGTGGTTGTCGCGCGACGTTATCGCCCGCAGCAGTTCGAGGAACTGATCGGTCAGGAGCACGTCGCCGGGGCGCTGACCAACGCCATCGAGACGAACCGCACAGGGCATGCGTACCTGTTCACCGGCGCTCGCGGGGTCGGCAAGACTTCGGCCGCTCGGATTCTGGCCAAGGCGCTCAACTGCGTGACGGGGCCGACCACGCACCCCTGCGGCAAGTGCGAGGTGTGCCTGGACGTGAGCAGCGGGCACGACGTCGACGTGCTGGAGATCGACGGCGCCAGCAATCGCGGCATTGACGAGATTCGCCAGTTGCGGCAGAACGTGAACATCCGGCCGAGTCGCGCCCGCTTCAAAATCTATATTATCGACGAAGTCCACATGCTTACCCGCGAGGCGTTCAACGCCTTGCTGAAAACCTTGGAAGAACCGCCCGAGCATGTGAAGTTCATCTTCTGCACCACCGAGCCGAACAAGATACCGATCACGGTCCTCTCCCGCTGCCAGCGGTTCGACTTCGCGGGCATTCAGACCGACTCGATCGAGCGGCGCCTGGAGCAGATTGTCGAGTCGGAAGGGCTGGAGGCCGAGTCCGAGGCGCTGGCCATCCTGGCCCGTCGGGCGGGCGGATCGATGCGCGACAGCCAATCGCTGCTGGAGCAACTACTGGCCTCGACCGACAAAAAGCTGACGGCCGCCGGCGTCCATGCGCTGCTGGGCACGGCGGACGACAGTCGTCTTGTCGAGCTGGCCGCAGCGGTGGTCGAGCGGAACGCTGCCGGCGCATTGGCCGCGCTCGACGCGGCGATCATGGCCGCCATCGACGTGGGGCAATTCCTGGAGCAACTGCTGGGCGTATTTCGCGATATGATGGCCGTCAAGGTGGGCTGCGGCGACGAGCAGTTGCTGAGCTTCGCGGGGGCCGAGGTGCGGGCCAAGGTGCGGCAGCTTGCCGAAGGGGTCTCGCTGGAGACGGTGCTCGCCATGCTGCAAATTCTCGATTCAACCCTGGCCCGGTTCCGCGTGACCACGCAGCGGCGGACGCTGGCGGAAATGGCCGTCGTGCGCCTGGCCAATCTGGGCGATCTGCAAGACTTGGGCGATTTGCTCGCCCAGGCGGCGCAGGGCAACGAAATCCGGCTGTCGACCGGCGGTGTGCAGGCCTCGCCCGCACCGCCTTCGGCCCCTTCAACGGCGGCGTCGAACCCGGCGATGTCGCGACCAGCCGAAGCCGCCAGTCAGCCGCCGCAGTCGGCAGGCGCGCCGCAGCAAGCCGGGCAGTCGTCGCCGTCCGGCGGTGGATCGTTATCGGATGAATTCGCCGCCCGCAAAGCGCAATCGGACGGGCCTTCGGCCGCGAAACCCTCGGCGGATCGTCCTCCGCAAGCGATGTCGACGGTCGCGGAGACGGCCACCGCCGTGGCGGTGATGGAACCACCGGCAGCAGCCCAGATCACCGCGGATAATTGCAACCGCCTGTGGCAGGAGGCGGCCGAATCGCTGGGGGGCCTGCTGGCGAGTGCCGCCGCGGCGGGGAATGCTGCAATTCTTGCGCCAAATCGGCTAGCCATTACCTTTCCGCACGCGTACAATGGAGCGAAGGCGCTATGCGAGCAGGCGGAGAACCTGGCCAAGATCAAGGCGGCGCTGGCTCGGTTGGCCGAATCACGAATGGAATTGCAGTTCGACGTGCAACAGTCCACCGAGACGGCCAGCCCGGTCGAAGCCGAGCCGAAACCGATCTCGCAGCACCAGAAGATTTTCGAGGTTTCCGACTACCCGTTGGTCAAACAGGCCGAAGAGTTGTTCGGCGCAAGCATCCGCCGGGTCGATTAGCGCCGCGAGGCGCTTGACACGCACGTTACGATTGCCGTTGGAGCGGAGGAAGAACATGTTGAAGGGATTGGCCAATCTTGGCTCGTTGATGAAGCAAGCGCAAGAGATGTCTTCCAAGATGCAGGAGTTGAATGCGCAGCTCAAGACCAAGCGGGCCACCGGCTCGGCCGCCGGGGGCATGGTCGAGGTCGAGGTAAACGGCCTCGGCGAAGTGCTCAAGGTGACGATCGAGCCGTCGCTGATTGAAAAGCAGGATCGTGAATTGATCGAAGACCTGATCCCGGCGGCGGTCAATGCCGCGGTGGTCAAGGCAAAGCAGATCCATGCGGAGATGATGCAGGAACTGACCGGCGGGATGGACCTGCCGGGGCTGAGCGAGGCGATGGGCAAGCTCGGCGGCGATGGACCGGCGGCCCCCTAGTGCTCTGTCCAGACTGTACTTTCAGGAGCGTAAGCGAGTGACTCAGATCAGCGAATCCGTGACGCAGCTCGTCGAGCAGTTTTCCAAACTGCCCGGCATCGGCAAGAAATCTGCCGAGCGGCTCACCTACCATGTGCTCCGGATGCACGAAGCCGAGGCGCTCGGCCTGGCCGAGGCGATTCGCAATATCAAGCTCAACGTCCGCTACTGCCAGCAATGCTATAATCTCACGGAGACCGACGTCTGCGCGATCTGCCGCGACCCCCGCCGCGATCCCAAGGTGTTGTGCGTGGTGGAGCAACCGCGCGACTTGATCTCTCTGGAAGAGGCCGGCTCGTTTCGCGGTCGGTATCACGTGCTGCTCGGCCGCATCGCTCCGCTGGAAGGGATCGGTCCGGAGCAACTGACGCTCGACGCCCTGGTCGAGCGGGTTCGCACGGGCGAGTTCGAGGAGGTCATCATGGCGACCAATCCCACGCTCGAAGGGGACGGCACGGCCTTGCACATCTCGAACTTGCTGGCAGGTCTGCCGGTACGGATTACGCGGCTGGCCCGCGGCATTACCGCCGGCAGCGTCTTGGAATTCGCGAATAAGGAGATGCTGGCCGACGCCATGAGCGGCCGACAACCGTTCTGATCGTTACGCCCGCACCCGGCGACGCCGGTCGCCGGGCCGCTCGATTCGCGAACACGACGTAAAATACTAAAGTCCAAACCTACTCGGCACCCGCAACCCACAGGCCGCTTTGCGGCGCAAGTGAATCTCATGCGACTTTCATTCGGACAAGAACTGCGACAGACGCAAAAACTGACGCTGGCGCCGCGCATGATTCAGTCGATGGAGATCCTGCAATTGCCGATTCTGGCGCTGCAGGAACGCATCGAACAGGAGATGCAGGAGAATCCGGTCCTCGACCTGGAGGAGTCCGATCCCGACTTGCCCGACGAGGTTCCCGAGCACGAGAGTTCCGACGCCGAATCGGACACCGAGAAGGAACTGATCGTCGACGAGGATCACAACAACGAAGACGACTTCGAACGCCTCATGAACATGGATGAGGATTATCCCGATACGTTCGAGGAACGCTCGCGGCCGTCGAGCGGGCGGATCGACGAAGAAGGGGATCGCAAGCACGACACGATGGCCAACATGGTCGATCGACCGCAAAGCCTGCAAGACTACCTGCACGATCAACTCAGCTACTTCGAGTTGACCGCCGACATGCGGCAGATGTGCGACCGCATCATTTACAACCTCGATCCCAACGGCTATTTGCAGGGCGCGGTCGAAGACCTGCTGGAGCCAGACGCCTCGACCGAGCGGCGGCAATTGGCCGAACAAGCTCTGGCAATGGTGCAGCGGCTCGATCCGCCCGGCGTCGGCGCCCGCGATCTGAAGGAGTGCCTGCTGCTGCAACTGAAGCCGGGCATGCCGTACTACGAACAACTGCGAACGCTGATCAGCTCGCACCTGGAAGACATGGAACACAATCGTCTGCCGCTGATCTCACGGAAGACGGGCTATTCGCTGGAGGTGATCGACGACGCCTGGCAAGAACTCAAGAAGCTGACTCCCAAGCCGGGGGCCGAATTCAGCGACGTGCATGTGCCGACCGTCACGCCGGATGTGTACGTCGAAACGGACGACAACGGCAACTACACGGTGCGGCTCGACGACGACCGCGTGCCCAACCTCTATATCAGTCCCTATTACCGCAAGCTGCTCCGTAGCGGCTCGGCGAGTGCCGAGACTCGCGAATACATCAAGAAAAAGGTCAACGCCGCGCAGTGGCTGATTGAATCAATCGAACAGCGGCGGAGCACGCTCACACGGGTGTCCCAGGCGATCGTCGACCACCAGCACGAATTTCTCGCCGAGGGGCCGGAGTTCATCGAACCGCTCAAGATGCAGCAGATCGCCGACAAGGTGGGCGTGCATGTGACGACCGTCTCGCGCGCGGTGGACGACAAGTGGATTCAGACCGCCCGCGGCATCTTCCCGCTGAAGCGGTTCTTCGTCGGCGGCACGACCAGCGCCGACGGCGAAGAAGTCGCCTGGGACGCCGTGCGACTGAAGCTGCAGGAGATCATCGACAAGGAAGACAAGCAGAAACCGTACAGCGACGACGAACTGGTCAAAAAACTGGCCCAGGAAGGTCTGACTGTCGCCCGCCGCACGGTGACCAAGTATCGCAAGAGCATGCAAATCCCCAGCAGCCGTCAGCGGAAGGATTGGCTGAACAAGGCCAACGGCAAGGTCTAGTCGCGACTAGGCCCGCTCCAAATCGGCGAAGATATCTCGCACCGCCACCTCGAAGCCGGGCAGCACGTCGCCACCGGTCAGTTTCTGCTCGGCGGCGAGCTCCTCAAACGTCTCGACGTCGGTGTAGACTCGCACCACGCGTTTCTTGGGATCGACAATCCACACCAGTCGGGTGCCGGCGCCAAAGAAGTCGACGCGCTTCCGCTCCATCTCGCGCGGGGTGTTGCCGCGGCTGAGAACCTCCACCGCCAGGTCGGGAGCAATCGGCGGAGCGGGATCGTCGGAGAGCTTGCCCTCGGGGAATGTATCCCAAGCGACAAACGCCACGTCGGCCATGCGGATCAGATTGACGCCCAGTTCCGTCATGCCGTCAGCGCCGGAGACCACGCCCAGCTTGTTGGCAACGACAAAATTCCCCAGTAGGCGGCCAATCGTCATGGCGATAATCGATTCGAGATATCCCATCGCTTTCCTCACGATTACGCCGTCGATGAGTTCGTAGAGCGGTTCGCCCATCCGATCCAAGGCGATGAGATCCTGCTTGGTTGCCGTGCCCAGAGGCGGGCGAACGAGGATGCGGTCGGGCGCAATATCGCCCAGCCGCGCAAGCAGATCGGCGAGCGTGGGGGTCTCAAGGGTCGGAGGGGCTTGGGCCATCGCTAGTTCCTCGGGAGAAAATGCTAGTTCATTATCCCCTCATCCGACAACAGGAGCAAGCCGAACGTAAGAAAGCAGCGCCTACTTCAACGCCGGGCCTTCGACCGGCTTGCCGTTGGTGGTCAATATCTGAAAGTGATGCGCACTGTTGGGGATGCTGTCGTAATGCGTCCAGACGATCTCCTTGTCCGGCGTCACCTCGATCAGCTTGGGCAACTCGGCGTTGCGTTGGCCGTAGTTGGCGATCACGGTGTTGCCGTTGGGCAACACCTGGGCGCCGCACGGATCGGCCAGCCAAGCACCTGGCAAATCGTCGTTGGCCAGTTGCCAGATGATCTTGCCATCGGCGTCAAAGCGAACCGAGCGGTTGCCGTTGGTCAGGTTCACATGCGTCGAACCGTCGGGCAGTCGGATCGCGGTGAACGGCCAAGAGTGAATCTTGCGCTGCGGATCGCCCTCAACCGTGGTGTCAAACTCCTGGATCACCTTCCCTTCGGCGTCGTACTGCTTCACGGCGAAGTCCAACAGGTGCGGCACCAGATACGTGCCGTCGGGCAGCTTGCGGGCCATGCGGGCCTGCATGTGGTGGTTCTGCTTTTGGCAGACCAGCGGAAACTCGACGTGAATCTTGCCGTCGCGATCGACCTCCAGCAGCCGCGGATTCGCGCCTGCCTCGGTCAGCACGTACCGCCCTTCGTCGACCGGCTGCGCGCTGTTCACTTCGCTTTGCGTTCCCTTGTAGATCAGGTGTTCGGCCTGCTGGTCGCCGTCGCGGGTGATCTCGATCACCGCTCCGCCGGGATACTTGGCCGACTTGCTCAGCGTGAGAATGATCCGTCCGTCCGGCAGCACGTAGCCGTCGCGACTGGCGTGCGGATACGACCACGTAATCTTGCCGTCTTCCCCGACAATCCGCGTTTGCCCGCCGCAGGCCAGAAAGCTGTGGGCGACCTTGGTCGGTTCATCGGCCGCCGCGCGATCGGCAAGCGAAGGTGCAAGCCAAGCGGAACAAGCCGATAGAACCACGATCAACAGCGGACGTAATGCGAATTGCATGATGGGTACCAAGGTTGGAGGGAAGAATCACAAAATTCCATTGTGATTGATCGCCACCACCAAGGGAAGCGCGCTAGTGTAGAAACCCCGTCGCGGCGAGCGGCTTTCGGCTTTCGCCTTCTCGCTGGAACAGTCCTAATTCCTCAATGAACTCGCCGATCTGGGTGATCGGCGTCTCCAGCGGTTGATCGTCGAGCAG
>JBGTJT010000500.1:0-4288 GCA_041744995.1 Pirellulales bacterium
GAGTTGACTCGATTCCAATCCCCGTCCACAAGCTAACGACCCGCTCAGGCGGCCGAACGCGCTAAAAAAATCGCCTCGAAGCACGCCCAACACGAAGTGCAACCAAACTTGCTACTCATGAATTAGTTCACAGCCTCTCACACCTCACACCTCAAAATCCCCACGATCGCCGGCGTGTAATCGCGCACGTCCCAGTCGTCTGCTTGCGGCAAGCTGCTCATGTCGAAGCGGTCGTCGGCTTCGACCACAAACATGCTCTCAGCGGGTGCGGCGGCGACCATTTCTGCCAGCAGCGCGCGCATTTTGGCTTGTTCGTCGACGTACAGCGCGTACGGCGGCGAGCAGAACACCACCCAAGGCGTCTCCGGCAGCGTCGGCCCTTCGCGCCACCAATGGAAGGTATCGCCGCCGAATACCGTGCAACAAGCGGCGATGCCCAGCGCCGCGGCGTTGTGGCCGATCAGATCGGCCGTGGGGAAATGCCGTTCGATGAACAGCGCATGTGCGGCGCCGCGGCTGATCGCCTCCATGCCCAAGGCGCCGGTTCCGGCGAACAGGTCGATGGCGTACTTGCCCTGAATATCCGGCCCGACGAGGTTGAACACCGCCTCGCGCACCCGCTGCTTCATGGGCCGGGTCCGTTCATGGCCGAGATACTGCAATTTGCGCCCCCGTAGCGACCCCCCCACGATCCGTGGCGGCGCGGCGACTTCCTGATCGTCCGTCGGACGACTCGGCCGCGGTTTCGTCTTCTTGGTTCGCCTGGCCACGTGGACACCCTGTTGGAGGTTGATGAAACGCCAGCGACTCATTCTAAGCGAAATAACCGGCGGTGTTCCAAGTCCGACGGCGAAAGTCTATGCAACCGACCTGCGGCGACCCCCCGAGGTGACGAACCAGGAGGTTTTCTGGTAAAGTTGATCTTTCCGGAAACTCACAAAAACCCTCCCTACTTTATCCCGTTGGGGACGACGTCATGAAACGCAGCCACCTGATTCTTGCCGCCTGTTTGGGACTCATCCTCGCTGGCCCCTGGCCGCTCTTCGCCGGGGACGAACCGGCTGAGCAGGAAACACCTCCCAGCGAACCGGCGACGACTGAAGATGTTGCCCCGGCCGAGCCGGCGACGGAGACGGCCGACGATTTTCCCGCCCTCAAGAGCCAATGGGCCGATCTGCTGACGCGGCTCCGCGAGAAGTTGGTCGCCTATCGCGACGCGCCGCGGGCGGAGCGCGAGCAGATTCGCGTCGAATATGCCGAGTTGGTTGCCCAAGGCGAGCAACTGCTGCCGCGGTTGATCGCCGCCGCGGAGAAGGCGTTCGAGGCAAACCCCGACGCGCAAGGCGAGCCGGCCATGTTCCTCGTCGAGGCGATCAAGGACCAGGTTTCCAGCCGCCACGATTACGCCACCGCCGTTCGGATTGGCAAGCAGCTCATCGAGGCAGGGGTCGACAATCCGGCCGTCGCCGAGGCAACCGGCGTCGCCTTGTACAACACGGGGGACTTTGCCGGCGCGATCGAGATGTTCACCGCCGCGGTGGAGCACCACCAGGCAGCCGACGGCCAAGGCAAGCTGCGGCCGGAGTCGGAGATTCTCGCCGGCCAGGCGCAGCAGCAATTGGCGCTGCAGGCCCGCCGGGAAGCGGTCCTCGAACTCGAACAGCAGCTTGCCGAGATGGAATCGCCCCAGGAGCAGCCGGTTCGCGAGATGCTCGATCTGTTGCGGGCAAACGTCCACAAGCTCGACGATTTCGAGCCGGCGGCCCGCATCAGCCAGATGTTGATCGACAAAGGGGTCGACGACAAAGGTTTGTATGACGTGGCGGGCGTGGCGTTCTTCATGACCAACCAGTTCGATCTGGCCGAGGAGTATCTCACCAAGGCGGACGAAGCGGGCCGCATCTCGCAACTCGGCCGCCAGTCGCTGGAGAATCTCGACTACTACAACAAACTCTGGGCGGAGGAACAAGAACGCCGCAAGTCGGACTCCGCCGGCGAACCGCTGCCGCAAGTGCGGCTGAAGACCAACAAGGGGGACGTCACCATCGAGTTGTTCGAGAACGAGGCCCCCAAGACGGTCGGCAACTTCGTGAATCTCGTCGAGAAGGATTTCTACAACGGCGTGGTGTTCCACCGCGTGCTGCCGAGTTTCATGGCCCAAGGGGGCGACCCCGACGGCACCGGCATGGGCGGTCCCGGCTATACCATCGTCGACGAAGTGGCCGGCGACGACCATCGCAAGCACTTCCGCGGCTACCTCAGCATGGCCAAGACCGCGGCGCCCGACAGTGGCGGCTCGCAGTTCTTTTTGACGTTCGTCCCCACCCGGCACTTGGACGGCAAGCATACCGTGTTCGGCCGCGTGATCGACGGCATGGAGGTGCTCACCAAACTGCAGCGCATCGATCCCGGCCAGCAAGACGCCGCGCCCGACCGGATTATTTCCGCCGAGGTGCTGCGAAAGCGAGATCACGAGTACGTGCCGACCAAGTCAGGCGTGCGGTAACCGAGCATGGATTGAACCGCTGATGCTCGCTAATGTTCGCTAAGTCGGCGCGGGGCAGTTCATGTCAGGCTCGGACATTCCACTCGACGACGCGTTCGCGAAGAAGCGGCGCTACCTGCGGGCGCAAGCAGCGCAGGAGTCTCCCGAGGAACGGCTTGAGCGTTTCGCGGCGTTGCAGCAGGCGACATTCGCGGAGCTTCGTGCGTCGAAGCACGGCTAAGAACATTTCTTAAAGCGAAATTTTTCCCTGCGTCGCGCGGAGGTTGTCGATGGCGAGTGGCGCCCCGTTTGTCCCGAACGACGTGCGCAACTTCCTACGCCGTAGGCGTTACACGTCCCAGCCCAGGGTGCTACGACAGAAAGATCGACGGCCCCAGCAGTTAGCGAATATCAGCGTCCATCAGCGGTCAAAGCAAAATCTCCTTCACCACTCGCGAAGGCTCCACGCCGGTTAGTTTTTGATCGAGTCCCTGGTAGGGGAACGAGAGCCGGTTGTGGTCGATGCCGAGTTGATGCAGGATCGTGGCGTTGAAGTCGCGGATGTGGATTGGGTTTTCGACGATGTTGTAGCAGAAGTCGTCGGTCTGGCCGTATTCGATGCCCGGCTTCACCCCGCCGCCGGCCATCCACATGGTGAAGCAGCGGCCGTGGTGGTCGCGGCCGTGGTTGTCCTTGGTCAGCGCGCCTTGCGAGTAGATGGTGCGGCCGAATTCGCCTCCCCAGATCACCAACGTATCGTCGAGCAGGCCCCGCTGCTTGAGATCCTTCACCAGCCCGGCGGCCGCCTGATCGACCCCCTTGCACTGGCCGGTGAGGTTTTTCGGCAGCGAACCGTGTTGGTCCCAGCCCTCGTGGAACAGTTGCGTGAACGGCACCCCGCCTTCCGCCAGGCGACGGGCAATGACGCAGTTGCGGGCGAACGTGCCGGGCTTCTTGGCGTCCTCGCCGTACAGCTCGAAGGTCGCTTCCGGTTCGGTCGAGAGGTCCATCAGTTCCGGCACGCTGGCTTGCATGCGGAAGGCCATTTCGTACTGCGCGATGCGGGCCTGGGTTTCCGGATCGCCAAACTCGCCGAAGTGCTCGTCGTTGATCGCGGCGATGTGATCCAACATCCGTCGCCGCATCTGCCGGTCGACCCCTTCGGGGTTGGTCAAATAGAGCACCGGATCGTTGCCGCCGCGGAGCGCGACCCCCTGGTGCTCGCTCGGCAAGAACCCGCTTCCCCACAGGCGGCTGTAGAGCGCTTGCCGCTGCCCCGGTCCGCGCGAGATCATCACAATGTAGTTGGGCAGATTCTTGTTGGGACTCCCCAGCCCGTAGCTGATCCAGCTTCCCATGCTCGCCTTGCCGGGCTGCTGCGCTCCGGTATTGATGAACGTGATCGCCGGGTCGTGGTTGATCGCCTCGGTATGCACGCTCTTGACGATGGCGATGTCGTCGACGATGGTCGCGGTGTGCGGCAGGATCTCGCTGACCCAGGTGCCGTGCTGGCCGTGCTGCTTGAACTCGAACATCGGCGCGACGCAGGGAAACGACTTCTGGCCGCTGGTCATGCCGGTGATGCGTTGATCGCCGCGAATCTCGGCCGGCAGTTCCTTGCCGTGAATCTTGTGCAGCGACGGCTTGTAGTCGAACGTGTCGATATGCGAAGGTCCGCCCGCCATGAACAGGTAGATCACCCGCTTGGCCTTGGGGGCGAAATGCGGCAAGCCGGGCAGGCCCCCTTGCTCCGCGGCGTCGAACTTAGCGCCGGCGGCGATGCGCGGCAGGGCCGCAGTTCCC
>JBGTJT010000501.1:0-3665 GCA_041744995.1 Pirellulales bacterium
GCCCTTCTTCGTGCATATCACCACGCACGCCTCCGAAACAAGCCACTTCGCCGACGTGGTGCTGCCGGCGGCCCATCAACTGTTCGAGAAATGGAGCGTCTTGAAAAACAAGCAGAATCTGCACGGCTACGCGACACTGACGGAGCGGATGATCGAACCGATGTGGGACGTCCGCCAGGACGAAACTGAGATTCCCTGGATGCTGGCCGACAAACTGGCGGAAAAGGGATTCGACAACCTGCAACGTTATTTCCGCGAGCAGTTCCCGGATCCGGAGACGGGCCAGGCGCCCACCAACGGTCAGGAATTCACCATCCACGCGCTCAAGCAACTCACCCGCGCCTGCTGGGATGCCTCGCATGAAGACTATGGCAAGTACGGGGACAAACTCGACGGTTGGGACGACTTCGTCGCCAAGGGCGTTTGGAACGCTCACCGATTCGAGCCAGGCAAGGTGCGCGGCCAGTTCCAGACCGCGACCGGCAAGTTCGAGTTTTACAGCGAGACATTGAAGAAGGCGCTGCAAGGGCACGCCGAAAAGCATGAGACCACAGTCGACGCGGTACTGGAGACGACCAACTACACCGCCCGCGGCGAGCAGGCGTTCATACCGCATTACGAGCCGGCGCTGCGGTGGGGCGATGCCGAGACGTATCCGTTCGTGTTCTTCGAGCATCGCAGCCGCCTGAATCGCGAGGGGCGCTCCGCCAATTGCACCTGGTATCACGCCCACAAGAACTCCGATCCGGGCGACGAAAACTGGAACGACGTACTGAAGATGAATCCGCTCGATGCGCAGCGGCTGGGACTGCGCGACAACGACCAGGTGAAAGTCACTTCCACCACCGGCGCCTTTACCGTGGCGCTCAAACTGTGGGAAGGCGTACGGCCAGGCACGGTGGCCAAGTGCTACGGGCAGGGGCATTGGGCCTACGGCCGTGTGGCGGCACTCAACTACCAGCAGCGCATTCCACGCGGCGGCAGCAACAACGCGCTACTGCCGCCAGAGTACGACCGCCTCAGCGGTTCCACGGCGCGACACGGCGGAGTGGCGCGGGTCAAGATTGAACGGGTGTAACAACCCAGCAAGGATAATGACATGGCTACCAAACAATACTGCATGGTGATCGATCTGAACGCCTGCGTCGGTTGCTCTGCCTGCGACATCGCCTGCAAGCAGGAAAACAACGTGCCGCACAGTTTCGCCTGGTCGAATCACATCATTGAAACCAGCGGCAAGTTCCCAGACGTAAAGTACCGCTACATCCCGACGTTGTGCAACCACTGCAGCAACGCACCTTGTGTCGCGGTCTGCCCCACCACCGCGATGTACAAAAACGCCGACGGCATTACCATGCACGATGCGGACAAGTGCATCGGCTGCTCGGCCTGCCAGGTGGCTTGCCCTTACGACGTCATCTATAAGAACGAGCACATTCCCCACCTGGACGTCTACAACAACCGGCCGGCGGCCATCCCGGGATGCACCTCGACCGGGCAGGAAGTGCGTCAGAAAAGCGGCGCGCCGCTGCCGCATTACAATCCGTCGCGGGCCGATACGATGCCTGGGATTCGACCGCGGGGGGTCGTGGAGAAATGCACCTTCTGCGATCATCGGTTGGCGCGTGGAGAACTGCCGGCCTGCGTGACGGCCTGTCCGGCCGGCGCCCGCATCTTCGGCGATCGCAACGACCCCGAGAGTGCTCCGAGCAAGGCATTGGCCAAGCATCAAGCCCGCGTGTTACAACCGGAAAAGGGAACCGAACCGAATGTGCTCTATATCCGCGAATACTGATCTCATGGTCATGGACCACGCCGTCGCCCCCGAGGCGATCTTCGCCAACATGTCCTACGTGCTCTCGCGCGGCTTTGCCTCGCCGTTGGAAATGGACGAGCGGCCGATCGAACTGCTCACCGCGACGGCGCCCTATCTCGAACCGGCGAACCGCGGACGCGCCGGCCGACTCGCCGAGGCGTGGCGCCTGGCGATGGCCAATCCCCAAGCCCTGTCGCTGGCCTACGCCCGGTTGTTTCTCGGTCCCTTCGAGATTCTCGCGTCCCCCTATGCCTCCCATTATCTGGAAGCGGATCAGCACATCATGGGAGCCGTCAGTCAGCATGTCGCCCGCGCTTATGCCGACGCCGGGCTTAAGCCGGGCGCCGGGCCGCGGGAGGTCCCGGACCATGTCTCCCTGGAATGGGAATTCGTCCACTACCTCACGCACCAATTTCTCGCCACCGGCGAACCCCGGTGGCTGGAGAAGCGGCACGCTTTTTTCAATCAGCACATGCGGCGGTGGATGACGGCGCTGGCCAGCGGTATCACCTCAGCCAATTTGCATCCCTTCTACAACGCCCTGGCGGCCATGTTGGTCGCCACGCTGTCGGCGGGAATGCCGAATGAGGAGATTGACTGATAACCTTGCCGATGGCAGCTCCAAATTGAGACTACGGCACGGCGATGCCGAGCTTCTCTTCTTCCTCTTCCTGGATGATGATCCGGGGGGTGACCATGAGCATCAGGCTTTGCGAATCGCGGCCGATGCCCACGTTCTTGAACAACCGCGAGACATAGGGCACCTTGGCCAAGAATGGCACGCCCAATTCGGTGCGCCCCTCGCGGAGTCGCTTGATGCCGCCCAGCAGCACTGTGCCGCCGTCGGGCACGCTAACCGTGGTGGTTACCGTGGTAAAGGCGAACGTCGGCAACTGAATGGTGGTGCCTTCGGTAAAGTTCGTTCGATTGGACGTCTCGCTGGTCGTGTCGCCGGCGTCGTTGAAGTCTTCCGAATTGCTGCTGGTGCTGTCGATGCGACCGGTGAAGGTAAACTCCTTCACGTCTTGAATCTGGCTGAAAAACGGCACCAGCGTGAGCCGCACAAACCGTCGGTCGGCGGAGACGACCGCCTGCACCGAAAGGGTTGTTCCTTCGTTGAGTACCACGATGATGGGCGCTTGCGCGGCCGCGAAGTCGCCGACCACCGGAGTCACGCTGGTCACGAACGGCGACTGCGAGGTGTCGGAAATCGACGCCGTCTGGCCGTTGAACAGGGTTACTTTCGGGGCCTGCATGATGTTCGACCGCGAGTCTCCTTGGGCGGCTTGCACCAGGAAGAACGCCTCGATGTCGCTGAGAATCGCCACGCCAAAGGTGGCCGCCGAGGCGGGATCGAATCCGCCGAACGGCGGCGTCGCCGCGTTGAAGCTGTTGTTTCGGAAGCGAATGTCCGAGGTGATGTTGGGGAACGGATCGGTGTCGGTCGGCGGATTGAGACCAACCGTCGCGCTGGGACCGGGGATGCCAAACGGCCCGGTCAGGTTGTTGTTGATGTTGAAGTCGAAGTCGATGCCGATCCGCTCGAAGAAGTTGTCGGTCAGCGTGATGAAGCGCACTTCAATCGTGACTTGCAGGTCTTGCAGGCGGCGCAACTGTTCGAGCAAGTCGGAAATCCGCTCGTGGACTTCTTGCGTCTGGCTGATAACGAGGCTCAAGTTGCCTTCAAACGCCTCGATCGAGCCTGGTCCGCCCACTTCGGCCCAGGTCGTGGGCGCCACAGTGGAGGTCATCAGTTGGATGATCGCGTCAAAGTCCGCCCGGGCCGCGCCGCCATTGCCGCCGGTGGTGAAACCGCTCGGCGAGCTACTCTGGGCGTGGATGCCCGGCG
>JBGTJT010000502.1:0-6194 GCA_041744995.1 Pirellulales bacterium
CAGCTTGGCGATCGTGACGCGGGCGAACGCCTGCTCGGTTGCCGCGTAGGCCTTGTCCAGTTCCTTGTGGAGCGGACAGAGCGCGGTGTGCGAGGTGAGTCCCAGCGGACAGGCGCGAATTCGTTCCAGTGGCGCCACGGCGTTGACCACTTCCAAGATCGTCAACGCTTCCGGATCGGCGGCCAGCGTGTAGCCGCCGCCGGGGCCGGGTTGCGAGCGCAGCAGGCCCGCCGCCACCAGGTCTTGCAGCACCTTATGCACGTAGCGACGGGGCGTCTTGGTGACCTCGGCCAGTTGCACGGCCGACGCCGCCTGACCCGGCTCGCGCGCCAGCCACACCACGGCCCGCAGCGCGTATTCAGCGGTTTTGCTCAGCATGAAGGGATCCTTGGTTCGATATCGCCAATTATATACCTTGACGTGTAGTATTGCAATGGATAGTATTAATGTGTAGTGAAATCACCCGCCAGGCGGCCCAGATGCTTGGTGCCGTTTGCCTGCCCCATGTACCTGCCAATCGCCCGCCTGTGAATATTGTCGATCGGAAGACTCCCATGCCTTGCCCGCCATACATATATCCACTCATGATTCTGGCCGTCCTTTGCCTGGCCGCCGACCAGGCGGCGGCGGACGAGATAGAGCGTCCGCCGATCGAGTATAGCCAGACCGCTCCGGACAACCTGGTGTCGCGCTTGCAGGCCAAGCTCGAACGGGACGAAGCGAAGCTGGAGTTCGCCGAGCGGACCGGCTATCTGGCGGCGTTGCTCGCGGCGCTCGACGTACCGGTCGATTCGCAGATGCTGGTATTCTCCAAGACCAGCCTGCAGCGCGACCGCATCTCGCCGCGGACGCCAAGGGCGCTGTACTTTAACGACGACGTTTATGTCGGCTATTGCCACTCGGGCGACGTGCTGGAGATCTCCGCCGCCGATTCCAAGGTAGGCACGGCCTTCTATACGCTCGATCAACGCGCGGTAGACAAACCGCAGTTCACGCGGCAGACCGACAGTTGCCTGATCTGCCATAGTTCTTCGCGGACCGAGGGCATACCGGGCCATGTGGTCCGCTCGCTGTTCACCTCCCCTTCCGGCGAGCCGATCTATTCCGGCGGCAGCCGCACGGTGGACCACACGACCCCGTTGGCCGACCGCTGGGGAGGCTGGTACGTGACCGGCACGCACGGCGCGCAGACGCACCAGGGCAATCTGCTGATCCGCGGCAAGGAGGTTCCCACGCAACTCGACAATTCGCAAGGGCACAACGTGACCGACCTGAGCGAGCGGTTCCATGCAGAAGGCTACCTCGCGCCGCACAGCGACCTGATCGCCTTGATGGTGCTGGAGCATCAAACCTTAGTCCACAATCGCATTACCAAGGCCAACTTCACCACGCGGCAAGCGCTGCATTACCAAGAAAGCATGAACCGGGCGCTGGGCGAGCCGGAGGATCATCAGTTTGAGAGTACGCTGCGGCGGATCACCAGCGCCGGCGACCGATTGGTCGAGGCCATGCTGTTTGTCGACGAGGCAGAGTTGACCGCGCCGCTGGAGGGGACGTCGCAGTTCGCCAAGACTTTCTCCAGCCGGGGGCCGCGCGACAGCCAAGGGCGCTCGCTACGAGACTTCGATTTGCGGAGACGCATCTTCGCCTATCCGTGCAGCTACTTGATCTATTCGGAGGCGTTCGACGATCTGCCGGAAGAGGTCGCCGAACATGTATGGCGACGTCTGTGGAACGTGCTGACACAGGAGGCGGACGCAGAGAAGTTCGCCCACCTCTCGGCGGAGGACAAGCGGGCAATCGTGGAAATCATCCGCGAAACCAAGCCCCAGGCACCCGAATACTGGCGCGCGGGGGATGCCGCGCCTTGAGTTAATCGGGCGAGGGGAATTGCCTATTTGTTATTTGGTATTTGTTATTTGGTTGCCACCGCAGACGATCTACCGCTGCGGTACAACAACTAACGACCCCGCCTAGATCCGGCAAATCGACAACCGGGCAATACCGCAGAAACACCTCGACGCGGCGCGATTCGAGCCGCCGGTAAGCGGCCCACATGAGCAGACGCCCTAACGGTCCGTTTGCCTTGCCGTCAGGCAGGCAAGCCGACTGTCGGGGCGTCCAGCTTTGATTGGGGGGGACGCGGCCCCGCGAATAGCCAGCGGCCAGGATATGAATTGCCGCCGCCAATTGGTAAAGTTCGCTCCATCTTCATGTCGCGCCGAGCCAACAAAATGTTAAAATGCGAGGCGTTGCGACCTTGAATTGGCTCGAAAACCGCCCCGAAGAATGGAAATGCGAAGATGGCAAATACAAAAACGGAACAGATGAGTTGGGAGCGGAGGCTGGGAATCCGGCCTGGAATGCCGCCGTTGAGCAAAGGGGAAACCCGTCATCAGATGCTCCGCCACATCAATCTTCAGTTGTTGGCCAATGACCTGCCGTCGGCGGCCACCAGGCTGGACGACGCCATGCTGGACGTCGCCGACGCGCTGCTGGACAACTATCGCGAGAAGGCCCGCATCCTGCTGGACGAACGGATGCCGGTCGACGCCCGCATCGAAGGCTTTCTCGAACAGCACCTTGCTGATTTGAAGTTGCCAGAGCCGTTGCGCCTACCGCCGCAGACCGTGGTGCTCGATCGCCACGGCATGGCCCGCGAGATGTCGCTGCCGATCGACGGCGATGCCTACGAGAACGAACTGGTCAGTAGTTTTCGGGTCAAGAACGGCGTGCTGCACAATCCGCGGCACGATCGCCGCACTACCGCCGGCACCTTCCACGTCACCGAAGGGGGCTTGCCGATACCGGGCGACAAGAAGGCGGTGCCGCAGCGCGTGTTCGCCGCCCTGTTTCAAGCGGCCGTTCATCCGCCGGCGGAGTTCCTGCGCTTGCCGTTCGCGACCGGCCAGCCGGAACAAGTCGAGACTTTCGTCTCGCTCTACATCCGTCCGCTGGTCGCTCCCGCCGTGCCGGGACTGAGCAGCCACAAGAACATGGAGATCCGCTTTTTTGCGCCGGGCGGATTGGTCAGCAATCTCGATTTTGTCGAGTCGATCTTCGGCAACGCCGGCGATCCGCTGCTGCCCGACAACGACGCCGGGCTGGACGTTGAGCATTGGACCGGCCATACCGGCTGCGTGATACTGGCGCCGCAGATGTTGGATTGCACCAAACAACAGCTCGGGCTGCCGTCGTGGGACGACGCCACGCCGCGACAGCGGCGCGACGGCATGTGCTGGCGCAAACCGGACGAACTGTACAACGACGGGCAGCCGTTTAAGATCACCTGCCGCGATCGGCAAGGGGTGATTATCACGTTGATCGCCGACAACTACTTCGGCTATTGCAAGAAGGAAGTCAAGACCCAGATCAGCTTCGCCGCCAACCTGTACGGCAACGTCGAGGAGGAACATGCCGGCGGCGCGGTGGCGTATCGCTCGTACAACCTGGGAGACGAGTTTCAGTTCAATTCCAGCAAGTACAACGGGCGAACCTTCGACGACGTGGCCCGCGACTACGCCGACCTGATCGACGTGCAACCGCAAGGTTACGCGATCGATCGCGAATATCCCAACCTGATCTACATTCCCGACTACGCCCGGGCGCTGCTCCGCGAACAGCGGATTCGCTGGGAACACGAGGGCGCCGCGCAGGAAATACCGCTGCTGCCGGGCAAGGTCTACATGGCGCCGAGCGGCTACAAGCTGCGGATGGAAAAGCATCCGGCCGCTCCCAGTTGGCGGCTGGTGGGGGAAAGCGCCGAAGGGACGTTTTGCCACAAGCCAAGTACCGTTAGCGGCGGCGGCAAGAGCGAGATCAGCAAGTCGCTGCAAGACTACATGCACTACGGGCCGCTGTTCGTGGCCGACTTCGAGCGGGACTTCGACAAGGTGCAGGAGATTCTCGACTACGACTTCGCCACCCGCTGGAGGAAAGACGGGCCGATCCAGCCCGACTACTCCCAGCGGCCGAGCCGGCCGGTACTCGGCGGCGAGCGGTCGCTGGGGAGCGTCATCAAGCTGCTGACTCCCTCTTCAACTTACAACGATCAGTACAACACCTTCCTCAAGTCGATTCCCACGCATATCTATGCGCTGTTGTTCATCATCAAACGGTTCGAGCAGCCGCATTGGTCGGAAAACTGGCGGCGGCATTTCAGCGTCGACATCGTCAACGGCGAGCCGGGACACGAACTGAAGTATCGCGACCGCAAGCTGGTCGGCCTCTATCTGCGAGTCGGCTTCTACGGCTCGCACCAGTGGCGAACCTACAAGCTGCGGCAAGACTTCCTGCCGGCCGGCAAGGTGCAGCGGGAGGACGACATCAGCGTGTCGATCGTGGTCCCCACCGAGCGGCTGGCGCATCTGGGCGAAGATGCCGCGGCGGCGGCGGTCAAACTGGTCGCCAATTGCGAGTATCGGTTCTTTCAGCGCCCGGACGAGGCGATCCATCGCGGATTCGACAAGCAGGCCGAGGCGGACCTGGCGGGGCCGGACAACTTTATCTCCAACTTCGAACCGCTCACTCAAGAAGACGTGCGGCGGATGGCCGACTACGTGGCCGATTTCGACGCCTTCAGCCCCAGCATGAAAAACCTGCTCCGCGGCGTGATCCGCGACGGCGATCCGTATGTCGTTTGCTCGGCCAATCCGCGGCAGGTCGACGGCAAGCCCTCGAAGAATCCCCGCTACTTGCAGAACCGCCCCGACCTGGTCGATCCGATGAAGCCGGTGGTGGCCGAACGGGGCCTGCGGCTGTATCGCGCCATTCCCGCCTCCGAACCGGTCCACGTGCCGGTGCATGGCGTGCTGCTGGGGCGCCGCAACAATCCGCCCGATCGGGAAAAGGGAATCAAGAGCCTGGCGGTCTACAACCCGATCCATTACCAGGAACTGCCCGAACTGTTCATGGACTACATCTGCTCGTTGACGGGCAAAAGCCCCTCGACCACCGGCTTCGGCAGTGAAGGGGCGATGACCAAGGGACCGTTCAACGCGCTGCGAACCGCTGCCGACCTGAACTCGGCGCTGGTCAGCCACATCCTCACCGGCCTGGCCGGCTTCTCGACCGCCGCCGGGCATATCGGCCCCGACGTGCAGGTCGACCACGACGTCAGCCTGCTGATCCCGGAGATCTGGTGTCGGCTGTCGCCGCAGGAGCGTGACCCCAAGTTTCTGATTGCCGAAGGGTGCCTGGAAAAACTAGAAGACTGGACGGTCGACGGCGAGACGGTGCCGGTTAGCCGGTTGGGCTACCGCATCACGGCGGAGTTTCTGCGTCGGTTTTGCGGACGCGTGTTCGACAACCCGGCCATGGTCTTCGACGAGTCGATCCTGCAGCCGGAACGACAGGACAAGCAAGCGTTCATCGAGGGGGTTAAGTATATCTGCGACGCGCAACGGCAGGTGGCCGAGGTTTATTTCCAGGACGGCACGATCGAGGAACTATGCCCGCCGCTGCAAGCGCTGCTGTCGATCATGGCCACCGGCGAGCACGAAGGCCGCGACGTGCAGCATCCCGAAATCCGCCGCCTGTTCACTCGCGAGGCACTGTTGGCCAGCGACTGGTATCAACGTCGGCTCGACACCAAGCAGCAGCGCGACATCGCCCTATGGCGGCGTCACCTCGACACGCTCGACGACTACCTGGCGCTGGAGAGCCATCGCCGGCAGGCCGAGCGGCTCAACATAACCGACCGCCGCGCCCACGCCGCCACCATGCTGGCGCATGTTGAATCACCCGAGTACCGGCAAGAACTGGTAGGCTTTTTGGGGGCGCATCCGCTGTGACGCAAGGCAGATGTTTCGCCCCCAACGGCCGTCAGGCCGCCATGTAAGACGGGCCTCCGAGCCCGTCTACGAGAAACTATGTTTCGAGGCGTCTGCAGGTAAGTTGGAATTCCACGCCGTCAGGCACCGCTGCTATCGCCGGACCGTCCTACTCGGAGCCACGCTCCTCGGAGACGGGCTCGGAGGCCCGTCTTACAGCTCGAAGGCGCATCGAGACGCGTTGCCTGCTATAATGATCTCTCAACTGAAAACCTGGTTCGCCGCCGCCGCGCGGTGGTCATTCTTGCCAACGAGGGTGGAATTGTGATCGGCAAACAGATACGCCAGCGCTCGGCGATGGCGTTGCCTGCGGCGACGGCCCTGCTGCCCGCGGCGCTGGCGGCTGTGGGACTGTGGGCCGCG
>JBGTJT010000503.1:0-6157 GCA_041744995.1 Pirellulales bacterium
CATTGTGCCGTTGTTGATCTGCGTGAAGCCGGTATACGTGTTGTTGTTTCCTGTTATTACGAGCGTACCGGTGTTGTATTTGAGCAGACTGGAACCCGAGATCGGAATAGCCACAGTCAACACGCCGGTACCACCTGGCCCAAGTGCGCCGTTTCCGGCGCCGAGAATAATCGAACGATTCGAGTCATCCAGCGTCACTGAAACGTTGTTGACATTCAGGCTGGCGGCGTTTTCGATCGTAAGCGTGTTGCCGGCTACATTGGCACCCAATCGATTTTCATCGTTAATTGTCACAGCTCCGCCGCTGATGATCGTGCCGCCGGAGTAGGTGTTGCCGCCGGCGTGGGTGAGAGACACGTTGTTGGCACCGGTTTTGGTCAATCCCCCCGCACCCGTGATCTGGCTGGAAATGGTGATATTGTTGCCCGACGCGCCACCTACGGTGAACAGTCCTTCAGCGGCAACTCCGCCACTGGAGACCGTCAAGACCGCGCCGCCGGCGTTGGTCAACTGTCCGCCGCCTGCATTGACCGTAAAACCGCGGGTGTAGTTCGCCGTGCCGCCGGTGTAGAGCAGCGTTCCCTGGTTTGAGGCATCGCCCAGAATAACGGCGCTGGTCGCGTTGCCGAGACTGCTGTTGCCACTGCTGACGACGATCTTGTTCGCGCTCAACGTGCCGTTGTTGATCGTCGTCGTGCCGTTGAAGGTATTGGCCCCGTTCAAGGTGACGGTCCCGCCGCCATTCTTGACCAATACGCCCGTCCCCGACCCGGTGTGCAGCACGATAGGATCGTTAATCGCAATGTCGCCCGCCCCTTGCAGCGTCAAGGTGCGGCTTTGATTGGTGCCGGTTGTTGTGATGGCGTTGCCGCTCGCCACGTCAATCGTAAGCGTATCGGAGTCCGACTGGATGGTCGTGTTTCCCGCCAGCGTAATGGCGCCGGCCCAAGAGTTGTTTCCGCTGATTATTTCGCAGCGCGCCGTTGTTGCTGATGCCCGATCCGTTCAGGTTGAGCGCCTCGTTGCCAACGGCAATGCCACCTTGCAACTCCAAGGCCGCGCCGCTACCAACGGTGGTACTCGTCGCCGCGTTGCCCAGCGCCGCGCCGAGCGCCGTGTCGCTCCGTATGTTCAGCACGCCGGCGTTGATGGTGGTGGAACTGGTGTATTCGTTTGCACCGGTAAGCGTGAGCGTGCCGGTGCCATTCTTAAAAACGCCCAAATTAATGCTGGGATTTATTTTTCCGCTCACAAGCCAGTCCCCCGAGCCAGCGAAGTTGGCCCTGCCCTGAGTCCCGCTCGAAGCATTGAGCGTGACACGATCGCCGAGCGTAGCAACGTTCGTGGAATTGTTGATAAATGAGTTCTGTGTGACGGGACCGGACTCGTTCCTCGCGATATTAAGAGTGAAATTGCTGCCTGTCGTTCCCATGGAAAAAGCCCCCGCGCCAGCTTCGATGGTAACATTGGCATCTTTAGCCAGGCGGAAAACCGATCCCGCATCTGTTTTCGAAATGGAAAGGTCCGCTGTTTGTTCAAAGGTGACGGTAATACCGCCCAGGCCGCCAGCATTCCCACCGCCGGAAAAAATGGTCCCGGTAAATGTCGGGCTTGTGAAGGCGCTCGATCCATCAAACTTCATCAAATCGGTCGTAGAGGACGTGGGCACGCCGGAGGGATCCCAGTTGCCCGCGACGTTCATATTGGCACTGGTTCCTTTCCAGGTTTTTTCTACGGAGAAGGCACTGGGCGGCAGCACGATTGTGAATGCAATCACAACAGCACACCAGCACAACGTACGCGCGCAGCGGCCCGACAAATTCTCAAGGATGCTCATGCTACCTTCACTCCCCCGACAGAATGCTGCAACTAAGATGAAGGCCGAACGACCTACTTCCCGCATTGTACTTGAACGACATCGGGTATGGTATCGTTTTGTAGTCTCCTTTTACGACAAAACTATCACTTATTTCGACTAATCCGGAAGCCCATTTCGCTCGCAACCCCGCTGGCACGATTGCGAGTTTGTGGGAATGGGTCATGGCACGGTACAACTCGTAATGCGACATCGCCTGATTGCCCGCTAGACAGGCCCCTCTCGGTCAAGCAGACTTGGAGAATCGTCTTGCTGCTCTGTTCCCCTTCCTCTCACTGTGCGGCTCCTTTGCCGCAAAGGATTGCCTCACATGGCGTGTCAATTGAAATCGCGACTCACTGGGGGATTATCGCTTCTGGCCGTTGCGGCTGCCATGCTCCTGGCCGGAGCATCCCATGCCGCGGGCGAGGAGGCCGAACATAACGCCGAGGAACGCAAAGTCAAAGTCTTCATCTTTGCGGGGCAGTCGAACATGGTTGGCCGCAGCGACCCCAAGTTGCTGCCGGAAGCATACCGCCAACCACTGGCCAATGTGCGTCTCTACGCCGACGGCGCCTGGCGGGAACTGGGCGGACCGTTGCGCAGCCGGCAGGACGGCATCGGCCCGGAGGTCTCCGCGGCGCGGCTACTGTCTGAGACCTTTGCTGATGAGCAGATCGTGCTCGTCAAGACGGCTGTCGGCGGCACGAACCTGCATACGCAGTGGAACCCACAGCGAAAAGATAGCCTGTATGCACGGATGCTCAAGGACGTGCGGACAGCCACGGCAGGTCGGGACGCCGAGATCGTTGCGATGTTCTGGGCCCAAGGGGGCGGCGACAGCAAGACCGAGGCCGGCGCCGCGGCCTACGGCAAGAATCTGGCGGCGTTCATCGCGCAGGCGCGCAAGGATTTCGGACGGGCGGAGCTACCCTTTATCTTCTCGGCCACGATGTGGGATCCGCAGGTGCCGCCGGTAAGGCCGGGAAGGTATCCTTACATGGCCGCCGTGGAAAAAGGCAAGACCGAAGTTGCCAAGACCGTCGCCCACACTGCGACGGTCTCCACCGCGGGCCTGACCCGCATCCCCAACGACGGCCACTACGACACTGCCGGCACGATCGAGTTCGGCCGGAGGTTCTTTGAAGCGTGGAAGAATGAGTTCCACAAACCGGCCACCGACGCACCCGCGGTGCCGGCTCGGCCGTGATCCACTCGCTGGCGCTTCGAGCTTGTATTGGTAATGACCCACTTGCTGGCGCTTCGCGTCTGGTATTTGCTTACTCCGGCAGGTAGTCTCCTGCCTCCCAGGCGCTCTTGTCGAACTGTCCCGGCCAGGGCTTCTCGCCTTCCTCGACCGGCAATACGTCCAGCCGCCGCAGCCAGTCCTCCGCCGTATCGAACCAGGGCGGCGTCGAGTAGCCATGTCCGCCGTGGGAATAAAAGTGCAGTTCACAGAACGCCACGCGATGCCTGCGGAAGGCAAGAAAGTACATACGACATAGGATTTTCTTCCTTTCGAGTGGCTATCGTCGGGACCGACGGCTCGCCTTCATCCGGTGAAGTGAGGCGTGATTGGTCGCATTTCACTACCGTGAGAGACTACTTCGCTTTTATCAGCTCGACCATTCCGTCGCCCATGGCCTGGCCCATCAGGAAGAACGTCTTGGCGCTACCCATAAAGTGGTAAGGGCGGTCGGACGCCAGCCTGGAAAACTCTTCATTGTTGGCTGCTTTCCAAGATCCATCGCGGAACATCGCAAAGGCCCGCATATCGAAATACTCGCCCGTCTTGACATACTTGACGGTGCCTTGAAACTCCGGCCGCGCGGCGACTGCGATCTGATCCTTGCGGATGCCGCTTTCCGACTTGCCGGCCGGGGTGGGGCCGAGGACTCCCAACTCGCCAATCACCACCGGCATGTTCGGGGCGTCGAGATCCTGGCGGACGTCCTTGATCCAAAGGGTCAGCTTTTCTTCGTAGTCGCGCAGGCCAGAATCGTTCCAGCCGGAGAACCAGACCAGCCCGGCAATCTCATATCCTGCCGCCTCGTCGTATTCCGGAAACAGCGTTTTCAAGTTCGCCAGCGTGTCTTTTACATTCGCGACCATGTCAACATAGCACTCTCCGGCCGGCTCGCCCGCACTGGGCGAACTGAAGTTTCGCTTCAAGCCGGAACCGCCCCAGGCGGTCTTGATGAGCAACACTTGATTCTCCAGGTGATCGCCCAGCACGTGGCCGAACTGCAATTCGATGCCGAACTGATTGGGGTTGGAACCGTAGCCCACCGACAGCTTACCCTTGCGGTCCAAGTAGCGAATCCAGACATCGTTGCGTTCCGCCCACGAACCGTCGGCCGCCTTCAAATGCTGGTAGGTGGCGGCGGTGGCCGGATCGTCGATCAAATAGTCCAGTAGCTTGATCGCCGCCTTGCCTTCACAGTTCGAATCCCCTGCCAAGATAAAGACTTTCAACGGTTTGCTGTTATTCTCGTTGGCGGCAATCGCCTGCAGGCTGCCGACGGCTCCCAGCACCGCCAGCACCACCGCGCTACCGATCCAGTGTTGCAAAGATTTCATCACGCGCACCCCTTCAATGGTTGTTAGGTTATTCCGCTTTGCCGGACGAATAGGCCGGCACACACCGCTGGTTCAATCTGTATCACCGCTGAGTCGCTGAATGTGCAGATAGGGTCCGAACCACTCCTGCTGGTCCTGGTCAACAAACCAGCCTTGCAGAGCGGTATTGCCGGCGGGCAGTTCGATCGTGAACTCCGCCTCCTGCAATTCTTCCTTGACCGGCACGACATGCTGGTCGCTTCCGGCGCGGAACACCGCTTGCACGGCGCTAAGCTTGTCGGTGCGCTTCATGTTGTAGCACCACTTTTCCTTGGGCAGAGCCGCGTTGATCAGATCTATTCCTTCTACATCTGCCCCCAGGCGGCTTGGGGCACTGGTACGGCGGCACCCGTGGGCCGCCTGCCTCAGCGCGGCCTGCCACACTTGTCGCATGTGTTGAGGAAGCGAGTTTACTGGGAATTCTGGAAAAGGCTTGACAGGCCAGGCAACTCGAGTTTATTCATATATGAAAGCGATTTCAACAGTTGACTGCTGATTTGTGCCGCGAGTTGCGTTCATGCCCCAAGTCAAGATATCGACCGCCAAGAAATCGACCGTCCCCAACCTCAAGCGCGGCATGGCGATCCTGGAATTGCTGGCCGGTAGTCAAAGGAGCGCGACGATCGCCGAGCTTTCGGAGCGGCTGGGGTATCCTTCGGCTTCAGTCTTTCGCATCACTCAGGAGTTGGCCGATCTCGGTTATCTTGCCCGAGATCCCGCGAGCAAGCGGTTTACGCTGACGAACAAGTTTCTCCTGCTGGGACAACCGCAAGGCCGTGAACGGGGGCTGGTCGAAGCATCCCTGCCAGCGCTGCGCGGACTCCGCAGAGCAACTGGCGAAACGACCCAGTTGTGTTGTCTGGTCGAAACGGAGTCGGTCGTGCTGGAACAGTTGCTGTCGATTCATCCGTTCAAATACTCGGCGGAATTGGGCGCCCGCTGTCCCGCCTACAGTTGCGCACCCGGCAAGGCAATCATTGCCAGTCTGCCGGAGGAGGACCGGGAGGAGTTGGTCGGCCGGATTCAATTCAAGCGGTTTACGCCAACGACCCTTACCAGCCGCCGTGTTTTTCAGGCGGAACTCGCGCGGATCGCCGCCGACGGATACGCGTTGGACCGTGCCGAAGGACTGGAGGGCATTCATTGCGTGGCGGCTGCGATCCGCGATCGTAGCGGCTATCCCGTCGGCGGATTGACGATTGCGGCTCCCGCTGTGAGAGTTCCGCCCAAAGATTTCGCGCGCCTCGGCGCGGTCGTGCGAGCCGCTGCACTCGAAGCGGAAAAGTCCTATTGCCACTAAACGGCATCCAGTTACTGGACCGGCGTCAACGTCGACGCTCAGGTCATGCGAGCCAAGATCGAAAAGTTGTTTGACACCACGATGGAGAATGCATCATGAACGGCACGATCAGATTGACAGTGATAACAGCACTGCTGGCCGGTTTGCTTGGCGGGGCTTCCAGGCATGCCGACGCGGAACCTAAACGGCATGTGCTTTCCAGCGTCTCGCAGAACGTCAACCAGCCGACCTGGGAAACCGGCGGCGACGACTGGTCGGTCAAGAAGCGCACGCTGCATGGCGGCAAGCAGGAGGGGGTCGAGCTGATCACGCTCAATAACGGCGTGCTCGAGATCGATATTATCCCCACGCGCGGGATGAGCATCTATGAAGTCCGCCACGGT
>JBGTJT010000504.1:0-11722 GCA_041744995.1 Pirellulales bacterium
GGGGGGAGCCGAAGGTACCACGCTCAACCGGATCATCATCGACGGCGATAAGCTGCAAAACGGCGAAGTCACGATGGGGGATGTCTTCTTCGACACCGACCTGGGCGGCTTGGGGGTCTATGCCGCCTGGCCGCTGCAGATCGAAACCCCGGTCGGTTTCTCCGTCGTCAATGCCTCCGTGGCCGACAGCTCCAGCCTGTTGATTTTCGACCTGGAGAATTTCACCGTCGGTGACAAGCTGGTGTTCACGATCGACGTCGACGAGATGGCATTCTTCCGGGCCACTTCGCTGGTGGAAGGGGCGGAGTTCGAGGGAACCCGCATTACCGGCGAATTCACCGCCCCCCACTACGAAAGCTCGGTACTGACGGCAGTATACTACGACATCTACAACGGCAATTTCCAAGCGGTCGCCGACCAGACCGGCAGCACGCTCAATCTTCCGCCGCAGCGTTACACCGTGGAGCATGAACCCGATCTGACGGACATGACCGCCGGTGCGGTGGCCCACACGCCGCAGACTCCGTTGCCGATTGCGATCGCCGGCACCGTGTTCGTCGATCAGAACCTGAACAATTTCCAGGATCCGGAGGATCAGGGGCTGGCCGGGGTCGCACTGGACCTGTATCGCCTGGAGGGGGACGCCTATGTTCCCACCGGCTTGACGACCGTCACCGACGAGCATGGAAACTACCGCTTCGACGATGCATCGATCGTGCCGGGCACCTACAAAATCGTGCAAACCCAGCCGGACGGCTACTTCAGCGTGGGGGCCTCGCCCGGCGAGGTCGCCGGAGAGCAACGCGGTATGGTGTTGACCAGCGACATCCTGACGGGCATCGACCTGCGCGGAGGCGAGGAAAGCCTGCAGAACGATTTCGCCGAGGCGCTGCCCGGCAGCCTCGGCGGTTACGTCTATCACGATCGCAACAACGACGGTCAGCGCGACGCGGGCGAGGAGGGGATCGGCGGGGTGACAATCCGCGTGGTACCGGTGACGACCATCGACGGCAACGGACTCACTCCGATTGAAGTCGGCACCGACAGCGAAGGCAAATGGTTCGTCGATGGATTGCGCCCCGGACAGTACAGGGTGGTCGAGGTCAACCAGCCGGCGCCGTATCATGACGGGCTGGACACGCCCGGTTCGCTCGGCGGAAACGCGGTCAATCCGGGCGACGAGATCAACGACATCCAACTGCTCAGCGGCCAGGACGGCGTGGAGTATAACTTTGGCGAAATCTTGCCAGGCTCGATCTCCGGCCGCGTTCACGCCAACACCGACGGCAATTGCGAACTCAACGCAGGAGACATCCTGCTGGAAGGCGTGCAGATCGATTTGCTCGACGCCGCGGGCAACGTCATCCAGACGACGTACACCGATGCCAACGGCCTCTACCAATTCACCGACCTGCCGATCGGCACCTACGGCGTGTTCGAGCATCAGCCGGACGGGTATCTCGACGGAGGAGATCACGTCGGCTCCGCCGGTGGCGTTGTATCGGCGAACGACCTGATCAGCAACATCATAATCGGCCCCGGCATGGAAGCGGTCGACTACAACTTCTGCGAGCACCTGCCGATGACGCTCTCCCGGCCTGTGTATCATGATCGCAACAACGACGGCGTGCGCGATTCCGGCGAGGAAGGCATCCCCGGCGCCACGTTGACGCTGTACGACGCCGCGGGGAACGTGGTGGCAAGCACCAGCAGTTCCGGCGCCGACGGCTACTACGAATTCACCGGTTTGCCGCCGGGAGAATACTCGATCGTCCAAACGCAACCAGCCGGATGGCTCGACGGCAAGGACGCGGCGGGCAATCTGGGCGGCGTTGCCGAGAATCCCGGCGATCGCATTCGCCAGATCGTGATGGAGTTTGGCGATACCGGAGTGAACTACGACTTCGGCGAAGTCGCGCCCAGCAGCATCAGCGGGCGGGTTCATGCCGATGAGAATGGCGACTGCGAGTGGGATCCGGGCGAGCTGTTGCTCTCTGGAGTTCGCATCGATCTGCTCGATGCCGGCGGCAACGTGATCGCCACGCAGTATACCGACGACAATGGCGAGTACCGCTTCGACGATTTGCCCCCCGGCACCTATTCGGTGTTCGAGCATCAACCGGCCGGCTATTTCGATGGCGGCGATAAAATCGGCAGCGCCGGCGGCGTCAAGGCCGCCAACGACCTGATCGCAGAGATCACCCTCGGCAGCGGAACGATCGCCGTCGACTACAATTTCTGCGAGCACGTGCCGGTGTCCCTCTCCGGCCACGTCTATCACGATCGCGACAACAACGGCATCCGCGAGATTGGCGAGGAGGGGATCCCCGGCGTCACGTTGCGGCTGCTCGACGCCGACGGCAACGAGGTGGCGACCACCACCAGCGGCGGCAGCGATGGCTTTTACGAATTCAACGGACTCGCGCGCGGCACCTACACCATTTTCGAAGTGCAACCGGCCGGCTGGCTCGACGGGCTGGACGCCGCCGGGAACTTAGGCGGCATTGCCGACAATCCCGGCGACGCGATTCGTCAAGTGACCATCGAATGGGGCCAGGCCGGCGTTGACTACGACTTCGGTGAGCTGCTCCCCGGCAGCATCAGCGGCCGGGTGCATGCCGATGAAAACGGCAACTGCGAGTACGATCCGGGCGAACTGCTGCTCTCCGGCGTAGTGATCGATCTGCTGGACGCCGGCGGCAACGTCATCGCCACAACGACCACCGACGTCAACGGGGAGTACCGGTTCGACAATTTGCGGCCCGGCGAATACGGCGTGCGAGAACATCAACCGGACGGCTATTTCGATGGCGGCGAAAGCGTGGGGACCGGCGGCGGGATTGTGGCCGACGACTTGTTCACGCAGATTGTCGTCTTTTCCGGCGATCATCTTGTCGACTACGACTTTTGCGAAAAGCCGCCCGCGGCAATCAGCGGCTACGTGTTCCAGGATGGAGCAACCCTGCTCACCGAGGATGGTGAAGTACCGGCCAACATCCATGAGTTGCGCGACGGACTACGGACCCCCGACGACACACCGCTGGCGGGCGTCACGTTGGAACTGCGCCATGGCGTAACCGGTGAACCGCTGCTGGGGAACATCGCCCTGCCGGGACAGTACCCGTCCGGAGAACCGATTCGCGTCGTGACCAACGCCAACGGGTATTACGAGTTCGCCGGACTGCCGGCCGGCAACTATGCGGTGTTCCAGATTCATCCAGATGGTTATGTCGACGGTCGCGACACGCCTGGCACCAAGGGGGGCGTGGCAATCAACCCCACCGATTCGATCAGCCCGCTGGTGCTCGCGACGCTCACGGTCGATCCGAAGAATGACGCAATCCTGCGGGTGGCGGTCTTCCCCGGCGAACATGCGCAAGAGAATAACTTCAGCGAGATTCGCGTGACCCAGTTGCCGCCTCCTCCGCTTACGCCCAATCCCGATCCCGATCCGCCCGTGCGGATTCCATTTGAGCCAGTCTTGCGGCAAGTCTCCGCGCCGATCATCGTCACGCCGCAGCACTTGACGCCGCCGGACATCACCGGTTCCGACGGCACGACGTGGTATACCTGGCACTTGAGCGTCGTCAACGGTGGTTATCCGCGCGGATTGAATGTGTCGACGCAGCCGTTGATCACCGCCGCCAACGCCGGCTCCGCCGTGTCGGCGTTTACCGTCGAACGACTCCGCCAGGGGCATTGGGAGGTGACCGATCGTGAAGGGAATCCCGTGGTGTTGGAATTCGGCGCCGAAGGAGCGATTCCGATTGCCGGCGACTTCAACGGCGACGGCGTGACCAACGTTGGCATCTACCTCGACGGCGAGTGGTTTATCGACATCAACGGCAACGGCCACTGGGATCCGGAGGATCTATGGGCCAAACTCGGCACGGCCGACGATCGGCCGGTGGTGGGCGACTGGGACGGCGACGGCAAGGACGACATCGGCATCTTCGGTCCCGCCTGGTCGGGCGATCCGACGGCGATCCGCTTCGAGCCGGGGCAGCCCACCAGCGCCAATCCGAACAACGAGACCGCCAAGAACTTGCCGCCCGAGTTGGAGAAGGCGGCGATGGGCAACCGCGAATTGAAGCTGTCGAGCGTCGGTTCATTGCGGGAAGACTTGATCGACCACGTGTTCGCGTTCGGCACGCCGACCGATACGCCGCTGGTCGGCGACTTCAACGGCGACGGCATCGATACGATTGCGATCTTCCAAGACGGACTATGGCACGTCGACATCGATGGCGACGGCAAGTTCACCGACGCCGACCTGGCATTCACGTTCGGCCAGAAGGGCGATATTCCGTTGGTGGGCGACTTTACCGGCAACGGCGTTTCCAATGTCGGCGTCTATCGCGACGGCACGTTCATCCTCGATACCAACAACAACCGCCAGATCGACGCCCAGGATGCCGTGTTCGAGATGGAAGGGGGCGAGGGGGTCAAGCCGATCGTCGGAGACTTCAACGGCGACGGCATCCACACCCCAGGCACCTACCGCGACGCCGGCTAAACCGTAGCACGGTCCAGGGGACCATGCTACGGTGGCTACGACGCCTTCAGTTTTTCCATCTCGGCGTGCAGTTCGGCCAGTTCCCGTTCGAGCTTGGTGACATCGTCCGGGTCGTCCATCTGCTGCTTGGCGCCGGCCAACTGCTGCTGCACGGTTTGAATCTTCTTGCGCACCACTTCCAGCCGCTTCTTCGCCTTCTTGTCCATGGTCTACTCCGCAGTCGTTCAACCGGTCGTGGTGTCTGTGGTTTTCGCATGCTCGATATTTTCGATCAGCACCTTCTCACGCAGATTGCGCAATACGCCAGAGAGGCAGACGATAATCACCAGCAACAGTAGCGACACATTGAGCCATCGCTTGGCGTTGGCCTGAAATTTCTTGGCGTTGTCGCTGCGGCCCGCCAGGATGCTGGCGAAAAAGAACAGCGCCAGCCCCAACAGGAACTTGATGCCGAACAGCATGTGGTAGCTCCCTTCCAGTCCAGGCGAGTAGACCTTGTACGCCTTGATGGTCAGTATCAGATTCGTCAACCCACTGACCAGCAGGAACAGGATGGAGACCATCACCACGATCGCCCAACCGCGACGGGCGCGTTCCTTGGCCGTGTCGGTCAATTCACCCGCGATCGGCACCAAGGCCACGCGCTGGTAGATCAAACCACCCCCCAACGCAATCGCCGCCAACATATGTAGCCACCGTAGACCGGTAGTAACCAGATCCATGCCTTCCATAACCGCTTGCCTCCCCGCGAATGAATGCTCTATATCCTTCTGCCAGATGGTAGAGCCTAAGACGCGGATTGTCCACCCGGCGGAGAAATCGCACAATTACCCTCGCCGTTGCATGTGGGGCTTGGAAACGCCCTCGGGGGGCTACCAGATGAGTATGGGGAAATGCCGTATGCTCGCGCAACGAGGAGCAAGGGAAGGCGAAGTAAGAAATCGCCTAGCGGGCGATGCCGCCTCACGAAGTGCGCCGCGGTCCGCAGATATGCGGACGCCGGATTTCTCTAGTTGCCTGCCTTCCGCAGCGCGTCGCCCAGATCTTGCAACTGGCCGTGGACGTCGCGGGTATTGCGAACCACAAGCACCTTGAGATTGCCCCAATAAACAATGGTGCCTGGCCCGCCATTGACGTCCCAGCTTTCCGGCGAGATGGTCTTTTCGATCAACTCGACCAGTTCCGCACCCTCATCGTTCGCCTGATTGTTACGGGGTGCGCCGACTTGCTGCCCGATAAAATTGCCGAACTGTCCCAGGATGCCGTTGGCCGCCAATTCTCCCTCGCCCGGCTTGCCGTCGACGTTGGCCGGTTGTCGCGCGGCGGCCCCCTCATTGGCTTCCAAGATTTCTTGTCGGGTGCGCAACAGGCGGTTTTCCAACTTGCTGGCCAACATGCGCTGGTCGCGAGCCGAAAGTTCTACCCGTTCGAGAGAGTTGTACAGCGCAACCAGCCGGAGGGAAAGCTGGTGTCGGTCGGCCCCTTCGGCGTTGGCATGCTCCCCCAACAAGGCGCTGACATTGGTCCGCCATTGGCGCTGCGACCAGCCGAGGGCTGCCTCGTCGAGCGGGCCTTCGCTGGCAACCAACGTCGGTTGTTCCGGCGCGCCTTCATAATGATCCACCGACCCGGAGAAGTCCGATTCCTGCCCCACCGCCGGGACTGCCAGAAGCGTGCCAAGGATTGCAATTGCGAATCTTTTCATCATGACCTCTCTCTGGTTCCCAGGTCGGCAAGCGACGCGCCGCGCGCAAGCCCTACTCTCAAACTATCGGATTTCAGTCTGGGCCGCAACAATTTCGTTACTCAAGCGGCCTTGCCGCCGCACCTGTTGTGCGGCGGTTTCGCCGTGCGAGCCAATGCGGCGGCGCCATCATTGGCAAACTGGGCGGCCTGGGAGGTCTCCGCGGAGAGCGGCTTCCATCCGGTTTGATCCGGAGTCATTGCGCCTGCGGCGTACAAGCGCGACTCGAGTCGGTCCAGCCAAGGGTTCGACAACCATCCATGTAGAATTCCACCGCCAATGAGCAGGCCGATGGCAACACCCCACAGCGTATCGCTGGGGAAATGGGAGAGCGAGTCGATCCGCTGCAACGAAGCAAACAACGCCAACGCGCACCACCAAATCGTACCGCGCGGATAGAGCCACGCCAACGCAACGGCCAATGCAGCCGCCGAGGCGGCGTGGGCCGAGGGCAAGCTTTGCCCATCACTGCCGCCGGAAAACAGCGGCAGGAATCCAGCAAACGAATCTTGGGCCGACTGGGCCAAATCGAACGACCGTGGGCGGTAGCGCTCAACCATCAGTTTGATCAGGTTGCAAAACATGCCCGCGCAAAACACCATGCATACCACTCTTGGCAACGCCCACCGCTGGGATCGGTCAAGTATTCCCACCGTGACGAGAATGCCGGCAATACCAATCCCATGCGCGAAGACCTCTGCCAATTCAAACAGTGCGGCCAAGTCGCCCGAGATATGGTCTGCAGCCACCCAACGCGCCACGGGTATATCGATAGCTAGCGCGCAGAAGCCCAAGGAAAACAGCAAGAATACAGCCCAATAATAGTGGGCCGTGCCCCGCGGGCGGCTCGGTGCCAAGGCTGGATCGACATGCGAGTGCGATAGGCTCATGGCCAAGCTCTCCGATTTCCATGCGTGAGCGATGGTGGAAGGGGGGGAAAATAACAAGATGCCGTAAACGAGGGAAGATCAGCTATGCCGACCAGCAGCGGATTTCGCCAAGAATTCCGAGGCGCGCCGCTGGACGTAGCGGCGCGATTGGGGACGGCCCCCCCGCCCTGAGCTCTTGGTGAGTTCCAGCTACTGCGAATTGAACTTGTCGGCTGTCGGCGGGGTTGCGTACACTTCGCAGCCCCGCAACTATCCCGTTTCGCCAAGGAGGGTGAAACCGATGTCCCAGCGTAGCCTGCATTTCTGGATCATTCTGTTCGCCGCCGGCGCCGTGCTGTTTATGAACCTCGGCGGTCCTCGCTTGTGGGATATCGACGAGCCGCGCAATGCCACCTGCGCCCGCGAGATGATGCAGCGCGGCGATTGGGTGGTGCCGACGTTCAACCAAGAACTGCGCACCGATAAGCCGGTGCTGCTCTATTGGGGCATGATCCTGGCCTATCAGGTATTTGGCGTCGGCGAATTTGCCGCCCGCTTCTGGTCGGCCCTGTGCGGAGTCGGCACGGTGCTGCTCACCTATCAATTGGGACGGCGGCTCTTCGCACGCGAGGTCGGCCTGTGGGCCGCATTGTTGATCACCAGCGGCTTGATGTTCGTCGTTGCTGCGCGAGCCGCGACGCCCGACTCCGTATTGATTTTCTGCGTCACGCTGTCACTCTACCTGTTCGCCAGGGCGACCTTTCCGCTGCAAGAAGACTCCTCCGCCAAACCGTCTGCCGAGTTTGGCCGGCCGCCGGTGGGTTGGATCGACTGGATCGGCATCTACTCGGCGATGGGACTGGCGGTGCTCGCCAAGGGGCCGGTCGGCGTGCTGTTTCCCACCGCAATCATTGGCGTCTACTATCTCTATCTCCACACGCCGTTTCGCCCCGAGCAAGTGACCGCCACAGGCTGGCGCGGGAAACTGCTGACTCCACTGGTGTGGCTGCTGCGCACCTTCGATCCGCTGCGCGTGGCCGCCAACGCCTGGCAGATGCGGCCGATTCTGTTGGTCGCGGTCGTGCTGCTGGTGGCGCTGCCATGGTACTTGCTCGTCGGCCTGCGAACCGATTGGGAGTGGCCGAAGGGGTTTCTAGGCGATCACAACCTCGGTCGTTTCTCCGCGCCGATGGAAGGGCATCGCGGACCGGTCTATTACTATATTATCGCCATGGCCGTCGGTTTTTTCCCCGGCAGCGTTTTCTTGGCGCCGACGTTGCTGCACACCTGGCGGCTCGTCCGAACCGATCCACGCCGACGTGCCGTCGTGTTTCTTGTGATCTGGATTGCGATGTTCGTGCTGGTATTCTCTTGTGCCGCAACCAAGCTGCCCAGCTACATTTCGCCGATCTATCCGGCGCTGGCCTTACTGACCGGACACCTGCTGCAAACGGCCGTAACGGCTCCCAAACAGATATCCCAATTCTGGATGCGGGCGGCGTTCGTTTCGCTGGGCATTGTCGGCTGTTGCATGCTGTTCGGCCTCACCTACGCCATCCGCGAGTTCCTCCCCGGCAATGAGCAACTGGCGCTGATCGGCGTGATTCCACTATCGGCTTCGATCGTCTGCCTATGGCTGTTTGAGCAGCGGCAGGAAAAATCGATGGCTCGGGTGTTTGCATTCGCCTCGGTGGCCTTCTCGGCGCTGCTGTTTGGTTGGGCGCCGGCGGCGGTCAATCCTTATCAGGAAGCCAATCTCATCGAAAACGCCCGCCGCGACGTCGACCACCTGGCCGCCTTCGGACCGTTCAATCCAAGCTGGGTGTTCTATGCTGGCACTTCGATTCCCCGCTATGGCGAATCGACCGACGCCGCCTGCTACCTGCAGGGAGGCCGTCGTCGCGGTCTTGTTACGACCGCCGACTATCTGGCGCAACTCCGCCAGGAACTGGTCGACGAAGTCGAAATCGTCGCTCGGCAGCCGCGGTTTTTCAAAGACGGCGAGTTGCTTTTGGTCCGTCTCAAGCCGTCGCCGACCGTCTACACGGCGGAATTGCCCGCAGGGCCACAAGCCCGCTAGGCAGTCCAGTTGGCCTGAACTCTTGGCGGGTCAGCTACCTTGGGTAATTTGAGCCTAAAGAAGTAATCTGGCATCAATCGCGAAGCTTTGGCATACTGTGGGTGATGCCACCTGTTGTCGCTTGCAGGCCCATGCTTCGTGGTGGGCCGTGTCTTGGGGGTTTTACCCAAGGTAAAGCGAAGGATCGCGGGCGCGTTCACCGGCACTTTGCCGCGGGGCGCGCCAAAACCTGTTCCAAGGACTGCCGGCCCTATGCCCCGGCGATGAGGACCACACGATGCAAGCGTTGATCTACGCCGCAATGGCCGCCGCCACAACGATCGGAGTCGACGTCGGTTGGCAACCGGCCCCCGAAGGCGGGTTGGAGTATATCATCCAGATCGAGCCGGAAACGCTCGATCAATTGCGATCCGGCCAGGAAGTGGTCGTCGGCATTCGGCCGGAACTTCGCGACGTGCGCCGCTATCGCATTATCGTCGGCGACGGCCCGCTACCTCGCGAGGCTCTCCGCCCCCAGGCTGCCGACTTCAGTACGTCGAGCGACGTCGGCGAGGCCGCCCCCGCCGTGGCCACCGAAGGGGTCAATCCCTACCGCACGCCTAGCTACTCCGGCGTCAGCGAAGCAGCGCGACCTGATCTGCTGGCGCAGGCCAACACCTCCTCCGCCGACCCGATCCATTCACGATACAACGGTGGCGCCGCCGGCGGGGAGCAGCCCGCCGAGACGCCGAGATTCATCACTCCCAGTCGCTACGACTCCACGACCGGCGACGCCGGCGCCACCACGCTACAAACCAACAACTCCTCGATGACCACCAACGCACAAGCCTACGACTGGTTCAGCGAACGGTTTGGCGGAGCCGGCTCGATCAACGTGCCGCTGCTCTATACGACCAGCCAGGCGAACAGCACAGCGGCAAATAACACAGCGGCAAATAACACAGCGGCGAACAACCAGTCCGGCGCCGAAGGCTGGAGCAGCGCGAACCCAGGGACTGCTACGAACAATAACAACACCGCGACCAACCATAACAACGCCGCCGGCAACTACGCCGCGACCGATCCGCGCTATGCGAACAACAACAGCGGCCCGCTGCTCAACCCGCCCAACGACGGCGGCCTGGCGCCGATCAATCCATCGACCAACACTAATCCCGCCGCCGGCAACACAAACTGGCCCACTGGCACGAATCAACCGAACCTGAATCAGCCGAACTCCAACCCATCGAACCAGCCGGGCTACGCAAACAACCCGTATGCTGGCAACCAAACATTTCCGGTCGCTCCGGCGCCGACGCAGCAGCAGTGGAACCCGAACAACCCCTATGCCGGCGGGAATCCGTATTCGGCCGGGCAGCAACCCGCCAACGCCGGCAACCCGTATGCGGCCGGCAATCCATATGCAGCCGGCAATCCCTACGGTTATCCGCAGCAACCCGGTGGACCGCAATACCAGCAGAATCCACAGTATGGGCAGGGAACACTCGCTGGGAATACAGGCGCTTCCGGCGCGCCGCTCACGTTTGGCCAAGGCGCCGCGGTTGATCCCAACATGCAAGGTCAGGCAGGCGCGACGGGCGCCAAGGAACCGGAGAGCAAGCCGTGGGCGTTTCTGATGATGACGCTGTTCTGTTTGTTCGCCTCGATGGGCTTGAACCTTTATTTGGGCTGGAACTTCTACGACGCGCGACTGCGGTATCTCGATCTTCTGGATAGTCTCCGCCGCCGCGGCACCAGCGGCAACGGATCGAGCGCCACGTCCGCCCGGATAGGCGTCGGCAGCGACATCTCCGAACGATATTCCGCAGCGTAGCGGAGTTCACTACGTTGCCGAAGCTGCCAGCTTCGGCGATGCGACGCCATCGCCAGTCTCGTCATGCCCGAGGAAGAATGAACGCCAGAAGCTTGCTGAATATGAACGTAGCGAGCGGGCTACTCCTCAGCGCCTGGTTTGGATTCACAATCTGGGCCGCCTACGCTGTGTTCTATGGCAATCGCACGCACCTCTACGCTGACAATGGGTTGATTGAGAATTCCCAGGCCGTTCTTTTGGGGATTGCTTGCCTTGTCTATCTGGCGGCGGCAGCGATTGGAAAGAAATCGGACAAGCTGATTCATTTGTTTTGTTCAGTCCTGTGCTTGAGTTTCCTGTTACGTGAGATGGATGTCGAGGATTTCAATCTCCCGCCCGCGGTGGTGTTTCTGGGTCATGGCATTGGCCGCAACACGATGCTGGTGACGGCGTTCATTGCGATAGCCGTCTATGCCGCGTTGCATCATTCTTACTACACGGAAACCGTCGTCCGGTTTACCAGATCAAGAACATGGAGGCTGCTGATTGCAGGTGGAGTACTCCTGCTGATCGGAGGGCTAATCGATCGGGTGTAACTCGCATCCCTCGCGTGCTAGCACGCGGTGGCGCAAGGAGTTGTGTTGCGTGCTAGCTTGCCAAAAAGTGGACCTCCCGTGGTAGAACGGAATGGTTGAATAAAAAACGCCATTCCACCCAAGGA
>JBGTJT010000505.1:0-3787 GCA_041744995.1 Pirellulales bacterium
TTGGACGCCGGCCGAGGGAATGCCGCGCCGGCCAGGCAGCGGTGCGTTCGATGCGACCGGCGCTTTCACCATCACCAGCTTCGCCGAGGGCGATGGCCTGGTGCCGGGGGAGTACCGCGTGGTGATCCTTTGCTGGAAGACTCCGCCGGGCAGCGAAGGAGAGCCGGGGGAAAGCTATGTGCCCGCGGACTACTCGCCGGAAAACATCCAGATAGAGGCACAGGACCGCAATGTCAAACTCCAATTCGACGTGCCGCGCACCAAGGCGGGCAAATCGTAGCGATGCAACACCAAACGATCCAATCCGACCTCCGACGCTGGCTGCCGCCCTTGCTGCTTGCGCTGCTCACCAACCTAGCGACAACACCCGCATCATACAACCTTAGCACCTCTCTTCTCTTTTTTGACAAATCTTTTCTATCTAAAGGACACTTAACCATGGCAACCAAAAGAATCCATGTCCTCCACTATCGTATCGCGTTAGTCTTTGCGGTGTGCGGCCTAGGCGTGGCTGGCGAATCGCAAGCCTCGCTTATTGCGCATTGGAGACTGAATGAAACCAGTTCTGCAGATCCGATTGTCGAAGAGTTCGGCTCGACCGATGGCGACAACGGCTCGATCAATGATCCCAAGTTGGGTCAAACCTATACGGCGACCACGGTCAATCAGCCGTCCGTAATCGGCATAGGCGGCTCCTATTTCTTCGATAACTCCAAACAAAACGTCGTCGGCACCAACCTCACTGGAGTGATTCCGGCAGCAAGCGACTTCAGCCAGTTCATGTGGATCAGAACTAGCGACGCGACCACCCCCAGCCACTATCTCTTCAATAATTATGAATTGACTGAAGCGGGTCGGACAGGCTTGAATGTTAACGGCGGTAACCTCTCGTACTTTGCCGATGGGACAACCATCAACATGACTGGAGGTTCGGTTGCCGATGGAAAGTGGCACCATGTCGGTGTTACACGTACCGGCAACACGTTTCGCCTCTGGCTCGACGGAACCGTCACCGCTACCCAGACTGCCTCGGCTAATATAGGCACATCGCGAGAGTGGATCATCGGACGGCGTCAGGAGGATGAACTGCGCAGCTACACCGGCTACGTCGACGACGTCCGCGTGTATGGGAACGCGCTCAGTTCGTCCGAGATCAACGCCCTCTACAATCGCAGGCTTGCCGCCCACTATCAACTAAACGAGACCGCCGGGACTGCGGTTGTCGATGTGAGCGGCTTTCAAGTCAACGGCGCTAGGTTGGGCGGAACCACGATCAACCAGCCAGGCGTCGACGGCGCCGCCTACCAGTTTGATGGCGTCAACGACAAGATCAACCTAAACACCACCGGCCTATTACCCACGAATGCAAGCGACGACTTCAGTGTCTTCATGTGGATCAACACCACGCAAATTACCACCCCTACTGTTGGTGCCTATCTCTTTGGTAATTACGTTTCGGGCGAAGAGGGCCGTTTTGCCATTCAAATTCTTGATGGCAAACTCGGCTATTTTCGCAACTCGTCAATTCATACTTCGAGTGTCACGATCAACGATGGCCTATGGCACCATGTGGGACTGTCGCGAGAGTCGGGTAATTACTTTCTGTGGGTCGACGCGTTGAAGATCGACATAGCTAACGTCAGTGGGGTGCTTGATCAAGACCAGAATTTCTATCTCGGCGGACGGGCGGAGGACAATTTTCGGAATTTCGCCGGTCTAATGGATGACGTGCGGATTTTCAGGTACGCGTTAAGCCAAAGCGAGGTTTTGCAACTGCAACTCTACGAAATTCCCGAGCCACGATCCGTGATGCTTTTGACTTGCGGGGTGCTGGTGTTGCTGTTTGTACAGCGTCGAAATTCTGCCAATCGCGTTCGCTAAACGTGATCCTACTTTCCCGCCTTCCACCACCTTGCAACTGGAGTCTGCTGCCATGCCTGAACCAACCGTTGTCAGTCGTCGTGGTTTCGTTGCCGCGGGGCTGCTCGCCGCCAGCTCATCGAGCTTCGCCAGTCCCGCCGTCGCCGAACCAACCCCAACCGCGCCCCATTGCGCCGTGCCCCTGGCTGCCGACTACACCATCATCCACCGTCGCGAGAATCCGCGCACCTACGTCGAGGGCTGCGGTATGATCGTGCTGGAAGACGGCGCCATTTTGGCCGTCGTGCCGGTGGTTCCTCGTGGCGGCATTCCCAAGAAAGGCCCCACCGAGATTAACTTTGTCCGCAGTGACGATGGCGGCCAAACGTGGCAGAAGGTCAGTCAATTGCCCTACTATTCCGCCGTGCCGTTCTTGCACGACGGCCGACTGTATTGCTTCTTGTTTTCCATGGGAACGAAGTTTCGCAACGACGATCTCTACCTGGCGGCCAGCGACGACGGCGGCCGCTCCTGGACCGATCCGGTGGTGATCTTCGCGGGAAACTATTGGACCTGCCAAACCAACATGGTCCGCCGCGACGGTCGGCTCTATTGGGCGGTCGACGACCTGCGGAAACCCGATCATTCCCGCCACCGTTCTCCACGCGGCATCGTGGGTGACCTCGCGGCGGACCTGCTCGATCCGGCAAGTTGGCGGATGTCGAACTTCGTGCCGTTTCCGGGCGTGCCGCGAGAGTTTAAGCGCAGCGACTATGATGCCAAACGGCTTGACATCTGGGATATGCCCGATCACTGGCTGGAGGCGGACGTCGTGGAAGTCGGCGGGCAACTTCGTTTGCTGGCCACCGTAAAATCGCAGGCGCAGACAACGCCCAATCTCTGCGGCGTCTGCGATCTGGAAGACGACGGCACCGACTTGAAGATGGCCTTTCGGCAGTTCTATCCGATGGCTGGCGGCCAGTTAAAATTTGCCATGGTCCGCGACGAACCGTCGCGCATGTTCTGGGCAACCGCGAATCTCGTGGTCGATCCGCAAGAATCCCAAAACTGGTTTCGACGTGCAAGAGCCGCGGGGCGCTATTCCGGCAGTGGCGGCAACGACCGCCGGCTGCTGATGCTGATGTATAGCATCGATGCTTTGAACTGGTTTCAGGCGGGGTGCATCGCGCAGGCCGATCTCTTGCGCCAGTCCTTCATGTACGGCACGCCCGTCGTGGCCGGAGATGATCTATTGGTGATTTCTCGAACCAGCTTGGAAGCACCCGATCAACACGACGCGGACGTGGCGACCTTCCATCGCGTGCGGAATTTTCGCTCTCTGGCGCTGAATCTTGTTCCCAAGGACGCATCAACCCAGCCTTAAGCGCGACGGTTACCTTCTTTGTCGCTCGAAATCCCCTATCGGTGCAAACCATGAACTGTCGGGCTAGTCAAACAGGTCGAAGGAATTCATCTGCACCAGGTTGACGTCGTCCTTGGGTGCGGGGTCGCCGTAGCGGATGTCGCCACGATAAAAGAGAACGGCCAGCAGGGCGTCGATGGTCCGCCATTGGTCTTCGGCGCGAACGAACTGGTCGTAGACGTACTCGCCGCGCAAGAACGTGATGTCGTAGTTGCCGGTGTCGAAGCCGCTGCCGGTTGAATCGGTCGGCCCGCTGGCGACAATCGCATACGGTCCGCCGTTGACCGAGGCGGTCGGATCGTAGCCGCCGCTGGCGAGCGTGACGCCATCGACCACTTCGTTATTCTTCAGCCCGCGGACGGTGAGTGCGTGACGAGTTCCGGCGTCTCGGCAACGACCAGTCGGTCACGCGCGACCCCGATGTGAGCGGCGGCACGATGGTGCAGCACTCGACCGGCGCCGGCGGCGCGCTATTCTCCCCCGGCACGCGCGTTGACGGTGCGC